>NZ_JCACKM010000095.1:24849-27478 GCF_059505385.1 Desmonostoc vinosum | reverse complement strand
GAGCGTCAGCGTTAGCGACGCAGGAGCGTCGCGTCATTACGAATTACGAATTATTGCGATTCTTTGTATTTCATCAAAATCATATTGCTGCATTAATTCTCGTAATTTATCAGCTAATGGTTGATGTGTTGACGGAATTTGTTCAATCAGTTGAAAAACTAAGTCTGCATCCACCTCTGTAGCTGCTTGATAAAGAGATGCTACCCACTCACTAGGCATAATATTTAAATCTTGAGCAGTGAGAGTTGTTATATGATTGGCAGTTGCTTCTTTTGCAGCTTGTTCTTCATAAAGATACTCAACCCCTAAGTATTGGTGCATCTTATCGAAAATAATCTGCTCTGGAAAAGGCTTAGGCACTAAATCATCACAACCAGCGGCGAAGATATTTGCTTGCTGTTCTTCAAAAGCACTAGCAGTTAAGGCAATGATTACTGTCTTGTGCTGTCTGGCCATAGCTTTGATGCGCCTAGTAGCTTCATATCCATCCATCACAGGCATCCGCATATCCATCCATATTAGATGAGGTTGCCATGTTTGCCAAATCGCGATCGCTTCTTGTCCATCAGCAGCAGTACGAGTCTCAAACCCCACAAACAGCAGTAATTTAGCTAACAAATCTCGATTTTCGACACTATCATCTACTACGAGAATACGATAGCTTGGTTGCGAGGGAGCTACTTTTAATACTCGCTTTTTAGTAGTATATTCTGGCTGTGACTTTTCTATTAAAGCTACTGTCACCTCAAAACTAAAATTAGAACCCTTGTGCAAGATACTTTTAACACTAATATTTCCCTCCATCAATTGCACAAATTGACGACTGATTGCCAGTCCTAAACCAGTGCCGCCTCTAGTTTGGGCGCCACTTGTTGTTTGCACAAAAGGGTCAAAAATTTTGTCTATTTCATCTGAACTAATACCTTTACCAGTATCTTCTACTTCAAAGCAGAGAATGCAGAGATTTTTATCTAAGTTATTAATATTCCATTGCTTAACTGTTGCTCGTAAACTCACACCACCTTTTTCGGTAAATTTTATCGCATTCCCCAATAAATTAATCAGAATTTGGCGGAACTTGCCTTCATCAGCAAAAATATAACGAGGTAAATTAGGATCTAAATAAAATTGCAAAGATAAATTCTTAACACTGGCACGAAGCTTAAACATGTCTTGGAGAGTCCGCAACAAATGATGTAAATCAAAGGTTTCATAATTTAAAATTGTGCGTCCAGCTTCAATTTTGGACATCTCCAACACATCATTAATTAAACGCAGCAAATGTTCTCCACTGCGATTAATTGTAGCGAGAGATTCTCGTTGCTGAAAATTCAACATTTTATCTCGCTCCATTAACTGAGCAAAGCCTAAAATCGCATTTAAAGGAGTGCGTAATTCATGACTCATGTTGGCCAAAAATTGGCTTTTGGCAGAGTTAGCAGTTTCCGCCTCTTGAGCTTTGACTTCTAATTGTTTGCGAGAAATACTTAATTGTCGTGATAGCCAATACACTGCCATCAGCAAAATTCCCGCTGACACCGAACCAATCAACATAATTGTATTTGCTAATTGGCGAGCAGGTGCAAATGCTTCTTGCTGATGTATTTCTACTATCAAAGCCAAGTCTTGATCATTTAACCAACGGTAAACACCCAGTACTGGTACTTCGGCATAGTTTTGGTAAAGTCCATAACCCCTCAAACCACTCATTGCAGCATCAATACCTTCACTGTCAATACCTTTATTTGATTCTTGTTTAATTACTTTTTCTTTGGAAATAAATGTATTTTTACTTCTACCTAATGAGCCGACTAAATAAGTCTCACCACTATTCCCTAAACCTGTACGCTCCCGAACAATATCATCAATTTGTGTTAAGTTCAGCGTTACTAAAAGAATCCCCTGACGTACTTCAGCATTGTTGCGTAAAGTTTTCGCTAAAGTGACCGTTGGATTCCTTGTCTCAGGTGAAACATAAAAAATTGGCGCAAAATTATTACCTTCTTGAAACTGTTCTACATAGGTAATATTTGCTAATAGCTCATACTTACCCTCAAGTTTTTTGTTAGTAGAAACAATTATTTTATTAGTGCGATCAAGAATAGAAATTTCCTTTAAAGTAGGCTTGACTTTGCTGATTTCTAACAAGTATTCCGAAAGAGTAATATAAGCTTTTTGGTAATCTGATTGTGAGATATTTTCACTGAGGGTATCATTCAGATTTTTTCTGACATCTGGAAACTGAGTTATCAAGAGAAAATCTTGTTGTTGCTTTTCAAACCAACGTGTAATTTCTCCTTCTTTAAGTGTTGCAGCTACACTCAGTTTATCTAAAGCAGCTTGCTTGAGAGCTTCTCTAGCTTTTAAAAAAGCTACTCCCCCCACTAAACCCACCATAATGAGAGATAAAAGTAAGAAGTAACTAGCTATTGTAGTAGTGAAGTGCTGCTTCCAGACCTTCATATAAGAATCTAACTTAGTTTATGAAATTATTGGCGTTGGCAGGGAGTAGGGAGTAGGGAGTGGTGAGTAGGGAATCAATCTTTTCAAGGTATAGGGAGTTTTTACAGAAATTAAATAGAGGTTTTATATTCTTTTGTGATTATTCATTGGTCATTTGTCATTTATC
>NZ_JCACKM010000095.1:0-24749 GCF_059505385.1 Desmonostoc vinosum | reverse complement strand
ATTTGTTTTATTTTCAATTCCCTACTCCCTACTCCCCACTCCCTACTCCCCATTCTTGATAAATCTGCTTGATCTGCTGTGATTATTCATTGGTCATTTATCATTTGTTTTATTTTCAATTCCCTACTCCCTACTCCCCACTCCCTACTCCCCATTCCTGATAAATCTGCTTGATCTGCTTAATTGCTTCATCGGTGGCTTGCTCTGGTGTAATTTTATCAACGATCACTCTGTTAAGTGCTATACCCCAGACATTCTCATCTAAAACTCTACTATAAATGGGGTTTTGACTGATATAAAAATAACGAATTTTACCCTTAGTTATTGTTTTGGTAACAGTAGAAATGTGGGGATCGTTGGGGTTTGTCCAAAAATTATCTTGCCATACTGGTTGTAAAACCGGAGAATTACGTCCTCCAGCAGCTTTGAGATAGTTTTTCATCACTTGAGGTTGAACCAAATAGCGTAGAAACTCCTTGGCTAAAGCCTGGTTTTTAGATTCAGCTAAGACAACAGCTTGTTCGGCCATAGTTAAGTGTTGCATTGGTTGACCATTTGGTTTATTGGGAAATTCGATAATGCCTAGTTTGTTACGGTAAGTATCAGAATTTTGACGTACCGCCGCTGGAATTGAGGCGGTGGCGTTGGGAGTCATCACTATTAACCGATTAAGTAAACTACGATTATTATCTGGGTTAAGCCACTTTAACGCTTCTGGTGGTATGTATCCTTGTTGGTAAAATTTTTGATACCATTTTAATACTTTAATAATGCCTTGACGCACTTGGGGGTCATCAATTAGCAGTTGACCATTAGCACTAATAATCTTGACATCGTAAGCTTCTAAAATTTGTTCAAACAAGTAATAAGTATCACCAGCTTCTGAAGAGAGTGTCAAACCTAAACTATAAATTTTAGATTTTTGTTTGGCTCTTAAATCATCTTGAACTTTTTTCCAAAACTCCCAGAAAGCGTCCCATTCTTTGGGAATATCCTTGTCTGTGCGACCTACTTCTTTGAGTAAATCTCGCCAATAGTAAATGTGAATTGTCCCTTGATAAAGGGGAATAGCATAAAAGCTTCTTTTTTTAGCAACGTTGTTATAGAAGTTAACTGTTTTTAAGACATCTGATGAATAAAGATTCTTAACTGGCTCAATAATATCAGAAACATCTACTAGCTTATTTTCCCATGCTAGACGGGAATTAGGAGACCTTTCTGCTTTAAAGCTCATTACAATATCAGGCGGATTGCCAGCTTGTATGGCTCTGCGGATCTTTTCTCCTAGAGAGTCAGTAGTATAGAAAACAATCTTAATTTTATTATTAGTTTTTTGTTCCCAGTTACGTACAAGTTGCCGGAGAGCTTCATCTTCTTCGGGATTAAAACCTTTATCCCACCATATATTCAAAGTATTTGTCTGAGTTGCAACTTGGGCAACCGAGGTGAGTTGAGAATCAGGAGTTTGATTGCAAGCAACAATACTGAAAACAACCATCATACTGATAGTTGTAAATTTAAATAGGGAGTGGAGGGAAGAAAGTGGTTGTTTCATCTTTAGTCGGTGGCGTGTCGTCGGTGTTGTCTGCAAAGACTACACACGATCGCACCAAATATTCTTTACTCAAGTATAAACAGATTGCGATCGCAATCTCTTCTATTGGTGTTCTGTTTTACAGTCAAATTGCATCAGCTACCTTAACTTTACCTCTACGCAACAAAAAGGGAATGGTAGTTTCTGCCCATCCCCTAGCGAGTGACGCCGGAATTTTAATGTTAGCTAAGGGTGGAAATGCAGTTGATGCCGCAGTCGCTACTACCTTTGCAATCTCCGTGGTAGAACCTTTTTCAGCGGGGATAGGTGGTGGCGGTTTTTTGCTGATGTATTCGCAAAAAACTGGCGAAATCAAAACCCTAGATTTCCGCGAACGCGCACCCCTGAAAGCTACCAGAAATATGTATTTGGATGCCCAAGGTAAAGTGCGTCCCAATGCAAGTGTGGATGGTTATTTGGCAGTGGCAACACCAGGAACAGTAGCGGGAATGTATGAAGTCCATCGGCGTTATGGTAAGCTACCTTGGCAAGAGGTAATTAAACCTGCGATCGCTCTGGCTCAAGATGGCTTTATTCTCAGTTCTCAAGTAACTTGGCGCTCACTACCAGCCTACGAAAATCGCAAACAAACCATTCTCAACAATCCCGCAGCACGGGAAATTTTTACTCGTAACGGTGAATTCCTCAAACCTGGGGAAAAACTCGTGCAGCGTGATTTGGCGCGGACATTAACAGCAATTGCTCAAGATCCCCAAAGTTTTTACACCGGCAGTATAGCGCAGGCGATCGCCTCCGACATGACAAAAAATGGTGGCTTGTTGACTCTCGCAGATTTAAAAGCTTATAAACCAATCTGGCGTAACCCCGTTTGTGGAAATTTCCGCAAAGCTAAGATTTGTTCAATGCCACCACCCTCATCAGGAGGTGTTCATCTATTGCAGATTTTAAATATTATTGGTGACACTGATTTAAAATCTTGGGGATGGCATCACCCAGACGCTTTACATTTAATCATAGAAGCCATCAAAATTGCTTATGCCGACCGATCGCAATATTTAGGCGATCCCGATTTCGTCAAAGTTCCTGTACAAGAACTAATCAGTCCAGCATACGCTAAAAAGCGCCGTCAAGAAATAAGCATGGACGCGGCTAAACCTGCAAGCCAGATTAAACCAGGACTTGATAACTTGCAAAACATCCCCTTTAGGAGGACGCAAAGACAGGGAGACGCAAAGACGCAAAGAAAGATTTCGGAACGGAAAAATAGACTATTTCAGACTGAAGATGAAAAACCTACTCTTCAAAACTCTCCCCGCGTCTCCCCCTCACCGCGTCCCCGCGTCCCTATATTTCTCCGTTCCGCCTTAGAATCACCCGAAACTAGTCATTTAACAGTGATTGATGAACAACGCAACGCTGTAAGTCTGACTTTCACTATTAATCTTGGCTTTGGTGCTGCTGTAGTGACACCAAAAACAGGGATTGTACTTAACAATGAGATGGATGATTTTGCTGTTGCCCCTGGCGTTCCCAATGCTTTTGGTTTAGTAGGCAATCAAGCTAATGCGATCGCACCTCGCAAAACTCCTTTATCTAGTATGACTCCGACAATTGTGACGGAAAATAATCGCCTTCGGCTGGCGGTGGGCGCGCCTGGTGGAAGCACCATCATCACTCAAGTGTTGCAAGTGATTTTGCATGTATTGGAATACAACATGGATGTTGGTGCTGCGGTTTCTGTCCCACGCATACATCACCAGTGGCTTCCTGATGAGTTGCGCGTAGAATCTTGGGGGTTGGATGCTCTAACTGTGCAAGACTTACGCCGTCGGGGACATAAAATTAACCAAACTTCTCCTTGGGGTAATGTGAACGCGATCGCTGTTACAGCCGATGGTACTTTAGAAGGGGCTGCCGATCCTCGTGGTGAAGGCTACCCTAGAGGGTTATAAAAACAAGATTATTGATTTTTTTGGATTGTTGACTGTACAAAGTTGCTCACAAATTCGTTTGCTCGTGAGGTATGTACTAATGTCCATCCGGCTTTCAGTAGTTTTTGATAAGTTGCCCAACCTTTAGAACCGCCTGGTATTGGATAATCTGGGACTGCAAATTGTGGAAAACTAGTGTATGGACGCCAGGGTTGACCAGGTGCGCTTTGCAAATGGAGAACTTTTTCTCCATCGCTACCAAACTTAGATAACCAGCACATTTTTTGATGCATTACAAACTCCTTCTACTTTTATCTGTTAATGCATAATGACAGATTTTTGTCAAGTGTTGCCTCACCCTTGTGGGGTAATTTATTTTGCCTAGAGGACGAAGCACAGTACAATTCAGTACTATCAAGTTCAGGAGAATTACACAAAAATATTTACCCCTTAAGAAAGCTAATGCAGGGATACTAAAGATAAAAAAGTTCTCCTGCTCTTCCCTCAAGAGTAGGATTTCCCTAATGTTATCCGCAGTTTTTGTAATTGTATGTATCCATAAATACTATTTGTTTTGGGGAATGGGGAATTAGTGTTTGTTATTTCTCCCCCTGCCTCCCCTGCTCACATAGTCCTACTTGTCCTTTGTAAATACAAATGACAGTCTTAACCAAAAAATGTGCAACATGAGCGTATATTAGCTTAATTAACAAAAGTTAAAATTTCTCTCTACTACCTAACATTTGGATAATTTTTTCCACATTATCCAAATCTCCCACAATTCGCCGGACTGGTTGAGGCCACACTTTGACGAGGGTAGGAGTTGCAGAAACTTGATTGATTTCTGCTTGTTCTGGATGAGTTAAAACATCAATAATTTTTAGAGTATAAGGATGACCGAGCGATCGCTCCAAAAGTTCGTGTAGATTTTGAAGGATACGTTCAGTTGTGCCACTGTGCCCAGCAACAAACAAGCGGAGGACATAGCCAGCTGTTGTTGACTGTTCCTTTTGTGTAGCTATTGCTTGTTGATGATATCTTGGTGCTGCTTCCGAAAGATCCAAGCGTACAATTAAATCATGGTCTTCCCAGAGTTGCGGGAAAGAGGAGCGATAAGTTGCTAAAACCAAGCGATCGCACAGTCCATCTTGCCAAGGGGAAGCTTGCCATACTAGGTCTCCTGTGCCAAAAATCGCATTTAGCAAAGTCTGATGTCTAATTACCGCTGGATAAGCTTCCGCAAAAGTTCGCACTTGTTGACTACGCGGGTCTAACCAGTGGTCAATAGTCGCAGTATAACAAGGCACTAAAAAATGTGGTGGCTCTGATAAATCCAAGATTTCCTGCAAAGCAGTGCATAAATGCAAATGCCATCGACCTTGTTTACTAGGGTCAATACAGTAAATTAGATCTCCACCGGGCGTAAACAGAGCAATACCCTTGAATAATTCGGGTCGAGATAGTTTGTTTGTAGTCAAGATAGTTAATAGGATAGGGAGCTAAAAACAAAAAAAGTAAAAGATTCTATCTTTTACCTTTTACCTTAGCTATAACTCTCACCAGGACACAAAGAGATTTGGGAATTGGGACTGGGGACTGGGGACTGGGAAATTGGGAAATTGGGAATTGTTATTCGTCATCCCTTCGACTACTTCGACTACGCTCAGTACAAGTTCGCTCAGGGCAAGTTGTTATTGGTTGTTCCGTTACATAAGACCTATTCACAACTGTTCATAAGTAGACAAATCTGCTCATGATCTAGTTTGATGCTTACTTCCTCATTCATCCTGGTAGTGTCGGCACTCACCAGTCCAGAGGCGAAAACGGTCTAACTGACCGCTATATGTGTCGAAGTTATGGAGAAACTTCTAGGTGAGGCGCTGCTAACAATCCTCTGTCTATGGAACTTGCACTTCGCCTGTGGCACGTTTATCAAACGCCAGTCTAAGCTGGAAGGGTTATCCTCTGACGGCACGGTTGTTAACCGTTACTAATGCTAATATTCTAACATATTTTCTCCAATACCTACTCAAAATTGACTAGTTATGAACACAGATGTGTAGCAATTATGTTACAGTTTCCAACCCCGCGTCCCCGCATCCCCGCGTCCCCGCGTCTTCCTCATCCCCCATCCACTGAGCGAAGTCGAAGTGCGGCCCCTAAACCCGACCTCTGAGGAATTGCGCCATTTCGTTAGGAGTTGGTGACATTTCCAAAGCTGTTTCTTCGGTAATTCGACCTTCTTGATAAAGATTGAGCAATGACTGATTCATAGTAATCATGCCGTCAAAACTGGCTTGCTTCATCAATTCGGTAATTTCATCATACTTACCGTCCTTGATCCATTCTTTGATGGCTTCGGTGTTGATTAAAATATCGTGGAAAGCAGCCCGCTTACCATCGGTTGTGCGACACAAACCTTGAGCAATTACTGCCACCAACGACTCAGAAATCGCTACCCGCATCGCATCCTGTTCTGCACCAGAGTAAAGATTGAGTATCCGTTCAATCGTTTTCACGGCACTGTTGGTGTGTAGGGTTCCCATTACTAAGTGACCAGTCTGAGCAGCTTTTAAGGCGGTGTTCACTGTTTCTTTATCCCGCATTTCCCCCACCAGAATCAAGTCTGGATCTTCCCGCAAAGCTGCTTTCAAAGCGTTGTCAAACTTCCGGGTGTGCATCCCCACTTCCCGCTGTTTCACTAAAGACTTACGACTTTGATGGACAAACTCAACCGGGTCTTCAATAGTGATGATATGCTTAGCCATCTCTCTATTGATATAGTCAATCATCGCCGCCATGGTTGTAGATTTACCAGAACCAGTGGGCCCAGTCACCAAAATTAAACCTTTGTGGTAATGGCAAATATCACGAAAAATTGTGGGTAATCTCAACTGATCAATCGATAAGATTTTCAATGGAATCAACCGCAGTACCATTGAATAGCCTTTGAGGGAGTCAAAAACGTTAATCCGCACGCGCGCAAAGTCGTACTGAGTTGCACCGTCAAATTCTAGATTTTCTTGAAATCGTTGAATTTCTTCTTCATTCATGATTTCTCGCAACCAACCCAAAAAAATCTCTTTATCTGTTTCTGGATAATTTGTTGGTTGAATTTCTCCTCGGTTGCGGAAGCGCGGTATTTCACCCACCCCCAGGTGAACATCAGAATATCCTTGATCGTAAGCTTCCTTAATGATCTGTGCTAAGGTGAGTCCCGGTTTGGGCTGGACTGAACTAGGCATTGGCGGTGGAGTACCTGGACGATGCGCCCCAACAGGTGCAGAATTGCTCCTATCTCTTGGTATTGACATATCCAATGTTTGTGTAGACTGGCGCTGTGTACTTGCCATTGGTGGTGGCGGCATTGGTGGCAAGTTACGACCAGCAGCAGGGTTGGAATTAAGAGAAGGCTGTGATTCTGTCATATATCTTCAAATTTGGGAGGTAGAAAGTTGAATTAAAGAGAGTTCAGTCGATTTATTTCACAATTCCAGAGAATGCTTGCCTCAACGCCCTTAGAGAAAGTACAAGACCATTTGACCTCTGAAATCGTGGTGAATCTATTCATCTAATTTTGGGTGCTTTTTTTTACTTGGCTTTCATGATTTTGCAGCTTTAAAAAATTATTTTACTTATAAAGACTTGTTTAACACACTTAAGCTATTTAAAAGCTTCAGAAAATAAACTTAGTTATTAAGTATTATTTTATACTTAAAACAAAATATTAACACTCTCAACATTTAGATGAGAAGCTTCTCCTCAAACTGAATTCATGATTGCTAGCAATTAACAGCACAATAGGCAGTAGATCACATATTTAGCTCATCTATGAATTATGAGAGACATCGCTAATATTGATAAGAAATGTTAAGCGCTCTGAGAGGAAAGTGCCGGGGATCAAGCCGAGAGGTTTTGTGTTGTAGCTTATATGCCTCAAGACAGATGGCAAAAATCAGTCATACACATTAAGGCAAGCTCAACTTTACATTCATATTTACAAAAACTTAACTGTAAAGTTAAGTAAATAAATGCTCATTTTCCTGATTAGTTTCTATATACTGAATTTCTATTAAATAGTTCAGTTTACTCGCAAAAGCGAAGTAAAGTCGGAGTTAAACTTGCTGTGTAATTTTGGGAGGAAAAGTCATGGTTTCGGCTCAGAGCTCTAATCTAGGAAAGACGTACTCCTTGTTGATGATCAAAAGCTTTTTGATCTGGACTTTCACGTTGGCAGTATGCTTGTTGGTTGTCGGTTTCCCATTAGTGGTTTTGATGGCTACGGTCGGATGTCTGTTGTCGATTGTTTTGCAATCTGTAATGCCTGTTAGCGCTGTTTTGTTGGTAGCAGGTGGTTTAATAATGTTTAATATCATGGCGGTTGTAGTTGCTGCGGGTGTGCTAACTTTCAAAGGCGTTCATCCAAGCGAAATCAAATGGCTAAGCTGGCTACATGGGGAAGCAGATCAAATGCAGACCACTGTATATGCGGCTTGTCCTTTAACTTGTGAAATCAAAATGTAGTTTTCACTGCTAAATTCGACAAACAGTGCATCTGCCCGGTTCAGCCGGGTTTTTTCATGGGTATTTGTTGTTTGTCATTTGTCGTTTGTAAAGATTGACTAATGACTCTTAACCGTTGACCATTGACTAATGACTAATGACAACTTGCCCTGAGCGAAGTCGAATGGGATGACCAATGACTAATCAAAAAAGAGTTTATATTATTCTGGGTACTCGGCCGGAAGCAATTAAACTAGCACCGGTGATTCAAATCTTTCAAAATTCACCAAATTTTGAGTTAAAAGTAATTTTAACTGGACAACATCGAGAGATGGTTGAGCAAGTGATGCAATTGTTCAACATTAAGGCAGATCATGACTTAGAGATTATGCAGCCTCAGCAATCTTTGAGTGACATTACTTGTCGCAGTTTGCGAGGTTTAGAAGCGTTATTTCAACAAAAAAAGCCAGATTTAGTGATAGTGCAGGGAGACACGACTACAGCTTTTGCCGCAGCTTTGGCAGCGTTTTATCAAAAAATTCCTGTAGGTCATGTAGAAGCAGGACTGAGAACTGATGATATTTTGAATCCCTATCCAGAAGAAGCGAATCGACGGTTGATTTCTCAACTCACTCAGTTGCATTTTGCGCCAACGCCTTGGGCTTTTGAAAATTTGCAACGTTCTGGTGTTTTGGGTGAAATTCACATGACGGGTAATACAGTGATTGATGCGCTGTTAAACGTGGCTGCAAATCAACCAATCTGCGATGTACCAGGCTTAAATTGGGACTCATATCGTGTCTTACTCGCCACAGTTCATCGCCGCGAAAATTGGGGAGAACCACTGCAAGCGATCGCCCAAGGTTTTTTACAAATCTTAAACAAGTTTCCCGATACAGCATTACTGTTGCCATTACACCGCAATCCGACAGTGCGAGTTCCGTTGCAGAAACTTTTGGGTGATCATCCGCGCGTCTTCTTAACAGAACCTTTGGATTATGGTGAATTGGTGGGGGCGATTAGGCGATCGCATCTTTTACTTACCGACTCTGGTGGTTTACAGGAAGAAGCACCCAGCCTTGGTAAACCAGTGCTAGTTTTAAGAGACACCACAGAAAGACCAGAGGCTGTGACGGCGGGTACAGCTAAACTTGTGGGAACTACAACTGAGAAAATTTTTGCGACCACTAATGAATTACTCAGTAACCCCACCGCTTATGATGCAATGGCCAATGCAATTAATCCCTTTGGAGATGGCCATGCAGCAGAACGGATCTTACAAATTGTGCAAAATTATTTGGAACTTGGCTAAAGTTAATATTATCCATTTTTAATATTCACAGGAATCTTAATTACGAACTCCGCCCCTTGCCCTGGAGTTGAAATACAATTAATGTATCCACCATGTTTTTCAACTACGATTTGATAGCTGATTGATAAACCTATTCCAGTGCCTTTACCTACAGGTTTAGTAGTAAAAAAGGGATCAAATAACCTTGAACGTACTTCCTCTTTAATACCAGAACCATTATCAGCAATATTAATTACTATCCATTGATCATCGATGACTTCAGTACGAATACGAATTATTGGTAATGGAGAGTTATTTTTGTCTTCCTTACAACTAGTAAACCACGAGCTATGATGATTTTGTAATGCATCAATAGCATTAGCCAGAATATTCATAAATACTTGATTTAGTTGACTAGGATAGCATTCTATTAAAGGAATTTGACCGTATTCTTTGATAACTTTGATTGCTGGGTATTCATGAGTTGCTTGCATACGGTGTTCCAGAATCATTAAAGTACTATCGATGCCTTCATGAATATCTATATTTTTGATTTCTGCTTCATCCAAACGAGAAAAGCTTCGTAGTGATTTAACAATTTCACTAATCCGTTCTGTTCCCACTGTCATAGAATTTACTATTTTAATAAGGTCTTCAATTAAAAAATTGAGTTCTGCTTTTTTGATTAATTCTTGAATTTCTTGTGCGGGATTTGGATAGTATTCTTGATAAGCTTGTACTAAATTTAGCAGTGTTTGTGTATATTGTTGAAGATAAACAAGATTTCCATAAATAAAATTAACAGGGTTGTTAATTTCATGAGCAATACCGGCAACTAGTTGTCCCAAACTAGACATTTTTTCAGTATGAACTAGTTGAATTTGAGTCTTTTGCAGTTGGTCTAAAGTTTTTTTTAAGTAGGCGTTTGTTTGTTCCAGACGGTCGGATTGACTGATGGTTGATTGTTCGGAAACATCTAATAGCTGGGTTAGCGTTGCTATTTGTGAGTTGAGGCGTTGAAACAGATCATATTTATTTTTCAGAGTTGTAGCTTTTTTATTTACAACAGATTGATCATCATTTCTAAAAATTTTGGCACCTTCAAAACGTAGAATTGCCATTTTAATATTTAATGCTAACGGGCGCAACAATTCTACAACGTTGCGAGGAACTACTACCTTTAAGAACATGAGAATTACAAATGTATTGCCTGATGGTAATAATCCCCCAAAGCCAATTACAGATTTAATATTAAATGGAATGACGAAAGATTTTTGTGCAGGAATGTATGAACTACCCAAGGCATCAGGAACATAAAAAACGTTATACATCCGCTGTTCTAAATCAGTTAATAAATTTGGGTCAGGTCGTACTACAATACCGGAATTTAATCCTAATTGTTGGATAAGTTGAGATATCATGGGTATGCGGGCGATCGCTTCTTCATTCGCTAGTGGAATTGCCTTGTGTCCCTCAGATTTGTGGCGCGAATTCCATTCTAGTAATTCCCCAGCAGTTGCTAATAATAGCAAGCACTTGAGACTATCATCAGGTAAATGATTACCTAAAAGACCTCTTGCGTATTCTTGTAATTCCGCTGTTAACTCTCCATAGGAATGAGTTTTGAAAAAACGGACAAGTACACAAGAATTTTCACCAGATTGCTGATCAACTAAATTTTCATAAAGATATTGGATGATGTGATTACTAGCCTCTTCCATGCTGTTAGCTTTATCGCCTAAATGACGTAAAGCTAAACCACATTCTGACATATCTCTTAAAGTAAATTTTTGCAAGTCATACATGATACACATCTCCTCAATACGTCTTAGGGTAATGATGACGAAGTACACGCCTAATTAAAGGCACGTTGCTAACTTCTCGCAAAATATCAAAACCTCTAATTTTACGCTATTTCCGCATAGAACAGTTATATTCTATACAAATGCAAATTAGGAAGACTGAGGAGAAAGTCTTACCAAAGCTTCTTGAAATTAATCTTTGAGATGAATTTAAGTCACACCAATCTTATAGCAATTCAGGAAAATCCTGATACTAAACTGTTACTTCAGTCCCGCAGGGATTGCAAATCCCTGCCTCATAGCAAAAGTCCATTAAAAATGGACTAAATAATGGTACTCAACAAAGATGTATTTTTATGACTTTATTGGAGCAGATTCGTAAGGATTTAGGTGTTTAAAACCCAGTCACAGAGCCAGTTTCAAAATTGAGTTTCGCTTATTAACATACCTTTAGTCGCAATAAGGCACGAAAATATGGTCGTCACCCAATTCTTATTGAGAATATAAATTTGTGACTAATCCCCGCAAACCTTTATCAACAAAAGCTCGTAGAGATTTTGGTATGACCTGAATCCTTACGAATTATTAACGAGTTCCGTGGGTTTAAGTCCCCCGGTTCTATAATCGGTAAGTCTTGTGTTGGGGTCTGTCTTACAAAGTTGAGGCAGTGTGATCTTGGGGGTTTCACCCATGAACAACTGCCGTCAGATCGGAGGAAACCCCCTGGTGACTTTGCGCTAAATCCCCATTACAAAACTTAATTACGAATTACGTTAGCGTTAGCGTTAGCGTTAGCGAAGCGGTAGCGAGTCCTCGAGCGTCAGCGGTAGCGAGGTACGAGCGTCGCGTCATTACGAATTATTAACATCTGCAACACCACTAATTCTCAAAACATCACTCATTGTGGCACAGTAATTTAGCAGACCAAAACTAGCAGGATTGATGACATTTTCGTAGGTAAAATGGCGATAGTTCATGCAAAACCTACTCCAATCATCCATCTGAATCTGGAACACGGCAATAATTAAATTAGCCAAAGCTAAAGATATGGGAATGCGAAAGTAAATCTTTTTGCCTAGATAGGCGCAAACTTGTTCTAATGCTTGGTTTGCTGTTAATTCTGCTTGACCTAAAACTAATTGTCGTGGTTGATTTTCTTGGGGTGGATGGTCTATTAAATGTTGCACAACGGTGGCAATATCTTGTCCATGAATAAAGTGTAAACTGCCGTCTGCTTTTAAGAAGCGAATTAAATTAATATATTTTGTAACTTCTGAGATACCTGAAGAAACGTGAGAATAAGGTTTATTATGTTCACCACCTAAAACTAAAGTAGGAAAAACTTTAGTTATTTTGGGTGCGATCGCTAATTGCGACATTTTGAATAAACACTCATATTTGGAACGAATATAATCTATACCTAGTTCCCCGGCTTCTTTTAATGGTTGATTTTGGCGATTTAAAACGCTGGCAGTAGAGAAGTAAATTACTTGTTCACATCTATTGGGGTCTAGCAGATTCAGCAATTCTAGGGTTTTGGTGACGTTGATATTAAATGTCTCATCACCGCCCCAAGCTGTGGCTGTCAGGACTGCTGTATCGATGGTTTTGAGTAAATCGGCAAATTGGCTAATTTGTTGCATGTCGCCTTGCAAGACGTGAATACCTGGACGCGCTTGAGTATCGACTTGCAATTTGCTGGGATTTCTCACCAGTAGATACAGTTCGTGGTTTGTTTTTTGAATTAATGTTTCAGATATATAGTGACCGATGCAACCACTTGCACCAGTCACTAAGATGCGTTTTTGGTTCATGTTAGGTTTGGCGTTGCTGGGTGAATGGGTGTGTTTTTATCACGCAACAGACGCAGAGACGCAGAGAGTATGAGTTTATTTTGGGTCAAACGAGTGCATTAAGTTGTTTTGCTGTTTCAAAGAAGAAAGCGACATTTTCTTCTGGGGTTTCGGGGAGGACGCCGTGACCAAGGTTGAGGATGTGGCCCCAGTTGCCGGCTTTGCGAACGGTGTCGAGAATGCGATCGCGGATGAACTGTTTTGAACCAAATAGTACGCCTGGATCGAGATTTCCCTGCACTTTTACGTGTTTGCCTAATCTAGTTCTGGCATCTGCCATGTCTATTGTCCAGTCTACGGTGATGATGTCAGCACCGGATTTGGCCATTCTTTCTAAGACGCCGGCGCAACCGCTAACTAGCAGAATTAATGGTGTGTCGGGGTGGGTTTGCTTGACTTGCTCAAATACTCTTTGCTGATAGGGTAAAGCAAATGTATCGTAATCTTGGGGACTTAATTGACCTGCCCAAGAATCGAACATTTGTACAACTTGGGCACCGCTGTCAATTTGGTAGCGTGCGTAGTTGGCGATCGCATCTGCTAATTTTCCCAACAACTGATGGAGGATTGCTGGGTCTGAGAATGCCATGTTTTTGATGATGGAGTAGGTTTTGGAACCTTTTCCTTCGACAGCATAAGCTGCTAATGTCCATGGTGCGCCCACAAAGCCTAAAACTGTTGATTTATCGCCTACTTCTTGCCGCAACGCCTGCAAAATTGTTTTGATAAATGGTAGCGATGCTTCTGGGTCTAGGGGGTGTAGGTGATCAACTTGTGCTTGAGTGCGAATAGGCGAATCGATGATTGGCCCTTTACCTTCCGCAATGTCCATTTCAATGCCCAAGCCGGGCAATGGGGTAACAATGTCGGAAAATAAAATTACTCCGTCTGGCTGGAATGCTCTCCAAGGTTGCAGGGAAACTTCGATCGCTACTTCTGGAATTTCGGAGCGATCGCGAAATGAAGGATATTTCTCCCGCAAATCTCGATATGCTTTCATATATCGTCCCGCTTGTCGCATCATCCATACGGGGGGACGATCTACTACTTCACCGCGAGCAGCCCGCAACAGATGAGGAGCCGTTAAGGTAACGCCCATTTAACACTTCATCCTAAGTCATTTTTTATCCATTGTTTAGCTTATCATTCTGGGATTACGCTTTTTCAACAGCTTTGCGATCAAAACACTAATCAATTCTTTACTAAACTTTATATTTATGCAAACTGACTCTAACGATTCCTATGATGTTGTATCAACTAATAACGATTCTAAATTAAGTAAGTTTTTAATTCCGCGATCGCAGCGACGGCAATTCACTATCCAGTTTACCTGTTTGACTGTTCTCGGTTGGGTTGTAGGTGGACTTGTGAGTATAGCTTTGGAAAAAATTATTCTTGAAAGTTTGCTACCTACTATTGCTATCGAGCCGCAAACCGGGAAAACTTTGGTCAGATTTTTTGGTAATATTGTGTTTGCAGTGATTTTTGCGACTGATCAGGCGATCGTTCTCTATAAATATTTTTCCGGTTGGTTATGGATAGTTGCAACTAGCGCTGGTTGGCTAATTGCCACTAGCATCGCCACAGTTTGGATTGGTTATATTGCATCTGTTGCTGTCTCTTTGGGTGGAACTTTATCACCTGAAGCGATTTTTGTTTTGGGATTTTTATCAACCGTTGCCTATATTCTTTCGGGAGTTTGGCTAGGATTTTGCCAATGGTTAGTATTAAAACGACGCACAACAGGTGTTTGGTGGTGGAATTTTCTGCCTTCTATCTCTTTCTTTTTGATTAGCGTTTTGATGTGGTTACTTTCTTTTATCCAAAATTTAATTCCAGAAGCTAATCGTGCTTTAATACTACATTGGAGTGGACAAGGATTAACGGCTGTTATTTTAGGAATTACCCCGGCAATTGGTTTGTGCAGATTGAAAAGAATTCCCCAAGGCAAAACTAGAATTTCTGCAAACCATAGCAGTTCGCTTTGATTTTTGAACTTATTTGCGTAGGTAGGGAGTGGGGAGTGGGGAGTGGGGAGTAGGGCATCAACCTTTTCGAGTTTGGAGAACCTTAGAAAAACCTCCCTCTTTATTCGCTGTTAACCAGTTCCGTGGGTTTAAGTCCCCCGGTTCTATAATCGGCAAGTTTTGTGTTGGGGTGAAATCCCCATTACAAAACTTAATTACGTTAGCGTTAGCGTTAGCGTTAGCGTTAGCGAAGCGGTAGCGAGTCCTCAAGCGTCAGCGGTAGCGAGTCCTCGAGCGTCATTACAAATTACGAATTACGAATTATTTAAAGAGTTCCCTGTTCCCTGTATGTTGATGAATCTTGCACCAATGGTATTGTCTGAGGTGAAAGGTGTTTCTCTAACCAATCTTCCAAGTCGGCTAGTACCTGTTGATAATTGAGGTCGCTTTGAATCTCATGATAAGCTTCTGGATAATCGATTCGCAGCTTATCTGGATATGTAAGCTGTTGGTAAAAGATATCGCTGCCTTCAGGTAAAGCTACTCGGTCTGCACCACCATGGAGAATTAATAAGGGTAATTGCCAATCAGTAACATGGGTATTAATCCAAGCAACCGTGGCAAAGAATTCGGTTGCTAGACGGGCTGTAGCGCGGGTATGCCGCAGTGTATCTTGGGTATAGGCGGCTAAAACTTTCTCATCCCGTGAAGCGTTGGTGAGGTCGATACCAGTATTAAGGCTAAAACGTGGCCAAACCCGCGATAGTAGTTTCCCTATAAGTATGCGGATGGGTGGAACTCCAACTTCCCCTAAAGTTGGCGCTAAGGTAATTACACCCTGCAATCTAGGTGTTTGTTGCACATAGCGTAGTCCATAGTCTAAGACGATTACTGCACCTAAACTATGTCCTAAAAGAAAAATTGGGCATCCTGGTTGCTGAGTTTGAATTAATTGTAAAAAAGCTCGCAAGTCTTCTCGATACTCAGTCCAAGTATTAATATAACCTCGCTGTCCTGGCGATCGCCCATGACCACGCAATTCTAAACCATAGACAGCATATTTCTGAGGAATTAAATGTTGAATTATATTACCGTAGCGATCGCTGTGTCCTCCAAGTCCATGCACAATGACTAAAATCGCCCGTATTTTATCCTCTGGACACCAGCTTTGATAATACAGATTGAGTTTACCAAAACCCTCGAATGTGCCCTCATTGTGATGAATCATAAGGTTATTTGTTGTTTCTGATATCTATTAAACGCAAATAATTTCATGAATCAAGTCAGATTCCTATGTGAGTCATTCAATAGTATGCCATTAAGAATTATGATTTATTTATGAATTCAAGAGGGTTTTATCAACAGTTCTTCTAGTGAATCTGTTCCGGAAGACCGAGCTGATGGAGTAACTTCCCAGATTCATACACAAGAAAAAACAGCCAATGTGTCATCCATCCATCAGCACAAAGGCATAACGCAAGCCGAAACCTTGCCACCTCCAACGGCTGCTAGCATCAAGCGGGTAAAAGAGGGTATAGCGGCGGCTGGCGATCGCGCTGTTCGCGATACAATTGCAGAAACTCTTAATCGGCTGGAAGAAATTAATCACGAACATCCAGAACCTAGAGGTAAATCTTGGCTGCGTCGCTTGGTGATGCGATTTTTTATCCATACTCTTTTCCAGGTACGAGTCGAACACTCACAAAGAGTCGCTAATCAAGCATCAATCCTGGCTGTTAATCATCTCCATCATATCGATCCATTGGTCTTGCTGGCAGATTTACCCACACAGCCTTACTATTACATTTTAGGCGACGCCCGCACCTTATATAACAAGTGGTGGAAACGTTTCATTCTTAATTTTGCTGGAGGCGTCATTCCTTTAGTGCGGGTGTGGAAAGAAGAACTCGCCGTCATCACAGCAGCTCAAGCTGGACAGCAAGACCTTGTAGAATTAGCTACAGCTATTGAACAGAACGTACCCACAGGGGAAAATATACACACATTACGACAAATAGAGCGGATCGTTCTAGGAATTTTGACTCGTGGTGATGGAATGGTTCTCTTTCCTGAAGGACGATTAGGAACTACAGAGGGTAAACTGCATCTCCCTTTGAAGCGAGGGATTGTCATTTACGCCCTGCGAGCTGGAGTACCAATCATACCCATATCATTAATTGGGACACATGATTTATATCTGAGGAAAAAATTAACAATTCGATTTGGTGAACCCTTACACTTTCCACCAACAACTAGACCAAAGCGACAGGAAATAGACGAAGCCTTAGAAGCTTTACAAGATGCCATGCTAGCTCTATTACCCACAGACTATCAAGAACCTGAAGGGCCAAAACTATTTCGTTATTTTCTCAATCATATGTTTTGGTAGGTTGTCATTTGTCATTTGTTATTCACCGCGTCCCCCGCTCACTGAGCGAAGTCGAAGTGCGTCTCCCTCATCCTCCTCATCCCCCGGTTGGTGAGTTTCGGCTTTGCGGTAATCGAGCGAAGTCGAGATTCAACTACTGCGGAGTCAAACCACATCTCCCCGAGTCCCCATTCCATCACGTCTCTAAAAAGTTCGTAACTTTAAAATTGGATGTTCCCTCCCAGCAGTGGTTTAAAAATGCGCTTACTTGAGCATCTACTGCATCATCTGATTCTCTGGATGCATTAAACTGAACTGCTGTCACGATGTACTCAAAAATAATTACAAACTGTCTCTGGGGTGAAATCCTCTCGACAACGATTGTCTCACCTACTCTCGGAATTTGAGGTAAATTCACCACGAATGTCTCAATCTTAGGTTTATCTAATGGATTTTTGAAATTGAAATATTTACAATAAACAAGAATTTTCACGCAGAAAACCACCAATAGCATTTAACAATACAAAGCAGCTTAATTATCACTCCATAGGCGTTGCAATAATTGGAAAATCTTGACAAATCTTTCTTCCAGCCAGAGCATAACATAATCTAGCCATTCTAAAATTCGCTCTAGTGGATGCTTGTCATAACCCATTGACATTGCTTTAGTTTCTATCCAATCTGGCTTTGACTCGATTTGAGTGTTTTGATGCAGTTGCTGAGAAATTTCTCCTTGAGTTTGCTGCAAAGAAGTAATTTTTGTGGATGTTTTTTGAGTTGAGGTGAGACCACGACTTGGTTTTTGCTTTTGCACTAACCTAGAACGGGTTCTAGGTTGTGAGATATCTTCTAAAGTATGCACTAGAGTTGGGCTTACTCTTTGAGATGATGTGATTAATTTGTCAATATTTGTGTCTGATTCACCAAATAAATCATCTAACTGAAGCCAAGAATCTGCTACTAGGTTGTGATTTTGTGACTGATAGTTTTTGAGTAAAACGTGAGGTTTACTTGGTAGTTTTTGTTCTGGGCTGACACCAAAAAAATAATTAAGTGCTGCTTCGATTAAGGCTTGAAAATCTAGCACGTGGGTTTCTAAATTATCAGTATTGACTGCAATTTCTCCTTTATTGGCTAACTTTTTTTTACCATAAAGGAATATATTTAGCTGAGTTTGGGCAATTTGGACAATTTGTTGACTACCCTGTTGCACGGGGATTATGGCGTTTGATTCTAATTTAGCAACAGCTATATCTAAGAATGATAATAATTGATATTTGAGATTATTTGCAGCGATCGCTTCTTGATTTAAGCTCGATGTTTTGGTTAAACTCCCATCAGTCAGTTTTGCTAATAAACGGTCGATTTCTGGCAATAATTCCCTCTGTTTTCTAGCTTGAGATAATTGCCAAGAATGCCAGTAGTTAGCAACTTCACTAATAATTCTGTCGGTTAATTGTGCCTGCTGCTGGGGTGTTAAAATATCTAGAGTTTCGTTATTGGTACTAACAAGTACCAAATTACGGTTTACTAAGTTGGAAGCAATTCCTCGCACCCATGGCAGATAATGATTAAGACTCTCTGCTGAATTGTCTAGAACTGTTAAGGATTGAGGAATATTAGTGTTATTTGCTAAACTTTGGTTTTGGTGAAAAAATTTCTGCCTCCAAGACCCCAAAAATATCAAGGGCTGAAAGGGTTCAGATGTAATATCAGCAGTATCATCTTTCACAGATGGTAAATTGTTGACTGCTTCTAGTACACGTTGAATCGGAGTATCGGTATCATTTGGTTGTAACTGTGGTCTAGATTGTGGTTCTGTGGTGTGCAACGTTTTCCCTGATGTTTCAGTTAAATGAAACAATACATATACTGGGTAAAGTAGTGCTTCCACACTCCATTTAGTAGCTACTTGCAAACGCCGGAAGGTGTGTCCCCACTGTTGTGTCAACCGCCGAGATTGCTGATTGACAAAGTTAAATAATCTGCTTTGATAACGACTAGAGGAGCCAAAAGACATGGTAGTGATTTGTGAGTTTGAGCCTTATTGAATTGCGAGACTCCCGTATTCAAATTACATCTGCGCGTTTTTGCGTCTCCGCTTCCCCACGTTTTTCTAGCAATTTGAACTATGTAACTTAAAATCGCATCAGCTTGGCTGATAACTGATACTTCGACTACGCTCAGTATAAGTTCGCTCAAGGCAAGTCGCTCAGTACAATTAACTGATAACTGATAACTGATAACTGTTACAAGTGCCATTATCTTAGCGGAAATATGACCCTTTCTGTATCTCAATCCCATACCAAATTGATCTTAGAGGCAATTGAGCAATTACGCTCTTACTGTCAAGCAAATATCCAGTCTAATTGGTTGTATCAGGAATCTGACCGAGTAATTACTGATATTGCCGCATTTGATTTGTCTGATTGGCAACCTGTTCAACTAAATGCGAAGGAACATGTTGCTTGGACGGGAGGGAAAAAAGTTTTGTGGCTGGCACAAAGGTTGGTGGTTCCCGAAGATATGCAGGGTTACGCTTTGGCGGGGTTGTCTTTGCGGTTGGCTTTGGTTTGGTGGGCGGATGCTGCGTCCGTATATGTGAATGGAGAGTTGGTACAGGCGGGAGATTTATTTGATTGTTCGCCTAGAGTGCTTCTCAGTCGTGGGGTGACTCCAGGGGAAGAGTTTGTTGTAGCTTTGCGGTTAGTAAGTCCGGGACATTGTGATGGTGCTTTGGTGCGATCGCTTTTAGTATATGAATCTAATAATGATCATAGTCCTGATCCAGGGTTTGTGGCTGATGAGTTGGCGGTGATGCAGCTTTTTTTGGAGAGGTTTGCACCACAGAAGTTGGCTGTGTTGGCAGAGGTGGTGGAAGAGGTGACGAACCGCAAAGGCACAGAGAACACTAAGGAACAGAGGGTAGAGTGGTTTTTGTTTCTGCGTCGGCGTTTAATAGAGTCTAAGATTTACGAGTTAAAATCTCAGGTTTATTTGTTGGGTCATGCTCATTTGGATTTAGCATGGTTGTGGCCTGTGGATGAAACTTGGAAGGCGACGCAAAGTACTTTTGAGTCGGCTTTGAAGTTGCAGGCAGATTTTCCAGAGTTGATTTTTTGTCATTCGACTCCGGCGCTTTATGCATGGGTTGAGGAAAATCGCCCAGATTTGTTTGAGGCTATTCAAGCGATGGTGGCTGCTGGGCGTTGGGAAGTTGTGGGTGGTTTCTGGGTTGAACCTGATCTCAATTTGATTGGTGGTGAGTCAATTGTGCGTCAGTTGTTGTATGGTCAGCGGTATGTGCAACAGAAGTTCGGTAAGCTGGCGACTGTGGTTTGGGTGCCGGATAGTTTTGGTTTTTGTGCAACTTTGCCGCAGTTTTTTGTGAATGCGGGAATAGAACATTTTGTGACGCAGAAGTTGCGCTGGAATGATACTACTAAGTTTGATTATGGGGCTTTTTGGTGGCGATCGCCTGATGGTAGTGAAGTTTTTAGTTTGATGTCTGCACTCATTGGTGAAGGTATTGACCCAGTTAAGATGGCATCATATGTTTGTGAATGGCAAGCTCAAACAGGTCTACAAGATGCTCTCTGGCTACCTGGTGTTGGCGACCACGGCGGCGGCCCCACCCGCGATATGCTAGAAACTGCCCAACGCTGGCAAAGTTCTCCTCTGTTCCCAACTCTAGAATTTATCACCGCTGAAAATTACTTACAACAGATCAAGTCAACCCTCAAAGAAGACGCGGGGACGCGGGGAGTGGGGGACGCGGAGAATTTTTTCCTCACTCCCCGGTTGGTGAGCGGAGTCGAACCAAATCCCCCGGTTGGTGAGCGGAGTCGTTCGACGAAGTCGTTCCCGCAGGGTACCACATCCCTTCCCCTCTTCCCCACATGGAATGACGAACTTTACTTAGAGTTCCATCGTGGTTGTTACACTACTCACGCAGATCAGAAACGCTGGAATCGGCGTTGTGAGGATTTGTTGTATCAAGCTGAATTATTTGCTACTTTGGCGACTGTTAGCTGTGGTGTGAAATATCCCCAAGCGGAAATAGAAACGGCTTGGAAGCAGGTATTATTTCACCAGTTTCATGATATACTACCAGGCACTTCGATTACTCAAGTTTATTTGGATGCGTTACCCCAATGGCAGCAAGTTGAACAGGTAGGAACTAGGATATTACAAGAATCACTGCAAGCGATCGCATCCCAAACCGCTTTACCCTCACCCCCTCATCCTGAAGCTAAAGCCATATTCGTCTTCAATTCTCTCAATTGGGAACGTTCTGAGGTAGTCTCTATCTCCTTACCCGCATCAGCAACAGCCAACCAAGCATGGCAAGTTTACGACCTTTTTGAACAACAGCTTGTCTCTCAATTATCTGAACCATCAACACTACTATTTCTCGCAACCAACATCCCACCCATAGGCTACCGCGTATTCTGGCTTTACCCCTCCCCCAAAGAGGACGCGGAGAATTTATTGCAAACACTCTCCCTTACTCCCTCATCCCCCTCATCCCTCCCCCCAGATTGGATTTTAGAAAATGAATTTCTCCGAGTTGATGTCAATCCTGATACAGGAGATTTGGCTAGTGTTTTTGACAAAGTTAATCAACGAGAAGTTTTAAGTGGTGCGGGGAATCAACTACAAGCTTTTAAAGACAGTGGGCAATACTGGGATGCTTGGAATATAGATCCTAATTATGCTCAGCATCCTTTACCCCTAGCACGGCTTCAATCAATTCAATGGCTAGAACATGGCCCAGTTCAAAGCCGTGTACGCGTGGTGCGTCAGTTGGGAG
This sequence comes from Desmonostoc vinosum, assembly GCF_059505385.1. NCBI lineage: Bacteria > Bacillati > Cyanobacteriota > Cyanophyceae > Nostocales > Nostocaceae > Desmonostoc > Desmonostoc vinosum. Next base: position 2,666 of record NZ_JCACKM010000095.1, on the reverse strand, counting down.
AATCGGAATTTCGCCAAGACTACATTCTGCAAACTGGTTCACCTTTGTTAAAAATTGTAAACACTGTCAATTGGCAAGAAAATCAGGTTTTGGTAAAAGCTGCTTTTCCTTTAAACGTTGAAGCAGACTTTGCTACTTATGAGATACCATGTGCTGCTATTCGCCGTCCAACTCAACCAAAAACCCCAGCAGAACAAGCAAAGTGGGAAGTCCCAGCCTTACGTTGGGCAGATTTAACTGGGGATAATTACGGTGTGAGTTTGTTAAATGATTGTAAATATGGCTACGATAGTCAAGCAAATCAGCTTCGCCTCACACTACTACGCAGTCCTAATTGGCCAGACCCAGAAGCTGACCGAGGGCAGCATGAATTCACCTATGCTTTGTATCCTCACGCAAGTAGTTGGGAATCAGCCCATACGGTACGGCGTGGGTATGAAATAAATATACCATTGCAAGTGGTTATAAATTTACCCAGTACTCAGCATGTACGTCCCACTACACCCCGCTACGCTAACAGCACACCTGATAAGGTAAGCTTCCTAAATTTATCGGCTGAAAACCTCATCTTAATGGCGTTGAAGCCAGCAGAAGATAACCCACAGCAGCTAATTATGCGGTGTTACGAGTGCCACGGAGAGACAGCCGAGTTATGTTTGCACAGTGACTTAGGCTTGAATCTGCAAAATACGGTAGATTTGTTAGAGCATTCCTCTGCCATCACTGAACTCTCATGTACTAAACAAAACTTGACAATTCAGCCGTGGAAAATCGTTAGTTGGGAATTGGGAATGGGGAATTGGAAGACGCAAAGACGCAAAGACGCGGAGACGCGGTGAATAACAAATGACAAATGACCAATGACCAAATTAATTTCTCGGATGCAAGCGGTACAGTCGCCAATTATTCCGGTGGTTGGGGAACTGATTAAAAACTCTCCTGGAACTATCTCTTTAGGTCAAGGTGTAGTTTCATACAACCCACCACCGGAAGCGATCGCTCTTTTACCTAAGTTCTTAGCTGAGCCAACAAATAATTTATACAAAGCAGTTGAGGGAATTCCACCGTTATTGGCAGCACTGACAGCAAAATTATCCACCTTTAACGGTATTGAAATTAACAGCGAAAACTGCATTGTGGTGACGGCAGGAAGCAATATGGCGTTTATGAACGCTATTTTGGCAATCACTACCGTAGGTGACGAAGTTATTTTAAATACACCCTATTATTTCAACCACGAAATGGCAATCACCATGGCGGGTTGTCGTCCGGTATTGGTGGAGACGGATGAAAGTTACCAACTACGTCCGGAGGCAATAGCTCAAGCAATTACCCCTAAAACAAAGGCTGTGGTGACAATTTCACCCAATAATCCAACAGGAGTTGTTTATTCTGAGTCTGTATTACGGCAAGTAAATCAAATCTGTAGCGATCGCGGTATTTACCACATTAGCGATGAAGCCTATGAATACTTTACCTATAATGGGGTCAAACATGTTTCTCCAAGTAGATTTACTGATAGTAACAAGTATACTATTTCTCTCTATAGCCTTTCCAAAGCTTACGGTTTTGCCAGTTGGCGCATCGGCTACATGGTGATTCCCCAGCACTTACTTGTGGCTGTCAAAAAAGTTCAGGATACGATTTTGATTTGTCCACCAGTGGTATCGCAATATGCAGCTTTAGGGGCATTGCAAGCTCAAGACGCCTATTTAAGGGATAATATTGGAGCGATCGCTGAAGTTCGTCAAATAGTACTCGACTCTCTCAACCATTTACATGATTTATCTAGCATTACCCCCGCCAATGGTGCTTTCTATTTTTTCCTCAAAGTTAACACCCAGATGAATGCTTTTGAACTAGTTAAAAGACTCATTCAAGAATATAAAGTAGCAGTCATTCCAGGTACAACATTTGGTATGGATGATGGGTGCTATTTACGCATTGCTTATGGTGCGCTGCAAAAAGAGACAGCAAAAGCAGGTATAGATAGATTAGTTGAAGGTTTGCATAATATAGGAATCTGACTTGATTTATGAAAATTTTTGTGTAGGTAGGGAGTAGAGAGTGGAAAATCAACTTTTTTCAAGTGTACGAAGTTTTTTCAAAAATCAAATAGAAGTTTTGCATACAGCAGATTAAAGATTAATGCTAATTATTCATCAGTTAATCGAAATCGAAACTAACCAAGGAATTAATATTCAGAATATCACTCCCCAAATTCAAGATTTTATTGCCTCAACATCTATAAAAAATGGTCAAATTTTAGTATTTTCTCTTCATACCACAACAGCTTTAGCTATTAACGAAAATGAAACTAGATTATTGCAAGATGTGAAAGTATTCTTACAAAAATTAGCACCTGAATCAGAGTGCTACTTGCATAATGATCTACATTTGAGAGATGTTCCTGAAGACGAACCCATGAATGCTCACTCTCACTTGATGGCAATGATGTTAAGTACAAGTGAGGTAATTCCTGTTGTGGATGGTAAATTAGCTTTGGGAACTTGGCAATCTGTATTATTTTTTGAGTTAGATGGGCCTCGTAAAAGAACTGTGTTCTTACAAATTTCTGGCGAATATTAAATAATTCGTAATTCGTAATTCGTAATTCGTAATTCGTAATGACGCGACGCTCCTGTGTCGCTAACGCTATCGAGGAC
>NZ_JCACKM010000094.1:0-28024 GCF_059505385.1 Desmonostoc vinosum | reverse complement strand
TCTAAGCGAAGCTATGCCGCAGGCTTTACGCTGACGCTCGTACCTCGCTAACGCTATCGAGGACTCGCTCTAAGCGAAGCTATGCCGCAGGCTTTACGCTACGCTAACGTAATTAAGTTTTGTAATGGGGACTTAAACCCACGGAACTAGTTAAAAGTCAAAAGTAACCCTGAGCGGAGTCGAAGGGTTACTTTTTAACTCATCTAGGCTTGCGAATAGCACCTTCCCACCTAATAGTTTGCTTCGTAGAACGCCCTCCTAAAGAACGAGTTGCTACAACTTCCAGCTCCACATTGGCACCAGGGCGTAGGGCGTCATTGGAGATTTTGAGCTTGCCTAAAGCCAGAATAAAACGGTTGTAGTCACGAGTCACTAGCTCACTGGGAATATCTCCTTCGTATTCGGTCTTGTAGCCTGAGCCACCATAGTTATCGCGTGCCCTGTATTTAACGCGAAACTGAGTACTGATAGCATCAGATTTTGCAGCCAAATCGACTATTTTTAGGTTTAGATCTTGTCCAGCCCCAGCAAACTCTGCTACTGCCAAGCGAGTAACATCTTTCTTGACAATCACGTTTTTAACAGTAAAGCTCGTCAAATTTCCTTCAGTCTGGGCGCTGCCTTCAATCCATAAATCTTCTGGAAAGTTAACTTCTATTTGCTTGTTATCATTTAAATTTAGTGTTGCAGTTTGATTGGCAAAATTGGTAATGGGTTGTTTCTCTTGCCAAACTAATTGAAAAGTTTCTTCTAGACGCTGCTCAAACTCTCGGTACTCATCAGCAATTACAGAGCCAGGAGCAAGTAGTGAAACTGCCCCGGTGCGAAGATTCCACTTATTTTTCGAGAGATTAATCTGTTTACCTGCCAGTTCAGAAATTGGTAGCTTTACAGTTGGCATATCATTTGCCAAGGGTTCCTTGCTGTTAACAATAGTTAAAATCCCTAAGCGCCCTCGTTTACCATCACTACCATAATTGCCATCCTGCCCGTCGTTACCATCGGTACATCTATATGTTTTAGTATCACACTTATAATCTGAACTACCAGGAGTTCCTTTGCAGGTTTTCACCTCCCAACTGCGTACACGACAGTTACAACCTGCTGTACCATTGCCACCTCGACCACCACGCGCGCCTTCTCCAGCAGGGGCACGGACTAAAACGTTCCGTAAGTCAGCCATATTGGTGTAATAAATCGTGAGGGAGCCACCATTGCCGCCGTCTCCTCCTTTACCACCGTCACCACCCTTACCACCATTGGGCGCATTGATGTTGTGACTTACTTTCTCAGATTGGTTTTGGCAGTCAGGTCGATAACCATGTTGCCCATTTTCTCCGTCCTCACCATCTCGACCCGATAGATCAAGATTTACAGGTGAACCATTGACAAAAATGCTTTGGTCTTGACCACTACGACCATCTCTACCAGCTCGTCCATTACTTCCTGTATTGCCATTGCTACCATAGTTGTTGGCGTATACTGCGGCATCTGCTGAACATAAAACTGAACCAGACGCAGGCATAAATCCAGTAACTAAGCAAAATGTCAAGAGTAGTGGCAACTTACTGATAAAACTACTGTGCATTTTAGTACACCAAACACTTCTTTTCTCTATTCGTAATGACACTTAGCAACTCGCTAAGGTTAGATATTTCTTGTAAATTTCTTAGGTAAGTATTTTACCTGCTTTTGCTTGCTTTTATTCAATAAATCTCTTGAAGAGTCCAGATTTTAGACTTTTTCTTGGGAATTGGTATTTCTCCCCCTGTTCTCCTGCTTCTTTTCAGAAGACCCAATAAAAAACCGAGTGCCTCTAATACACCCGGTTTACTTATGCAATATTAAAATTCTTCAGTTTTGTAAGAGTCAGACCTTCGTTAATTCTTTGACAGAATTAAACTTTTGCGGTTGTCTTGCTAACAACATTGAGTTCGCCTTTGGCATACTTAGCAGCAAAATCTTCCAGAGAAACCTGCTTAATTTTGCTAGCGTTACCAGCAGTGCTAAATTGCTGATAGCGATCGGCACACACTTTTTGCATATATTTGATAGAAGGCTTGAGGAAGTGACGGGGGTCAAATTCCTTGGGATTTGCTGCTAAAGCTTCACGTACAGCAGCAGTAATCGCTAAACGGTTATCGGTGTCAATATTTACTTTACGTACACCGCTCTTGATGCCTTTTTGGATTTCTTCTACAGGTACACCGTAGGTTTCGGGAATTGCGCCACCATACTGGTTAATTAGTGCGAGTAAATCTTCAGGCACAGAGGAAGAACCGTGCATTACCAAGTGGGTGTTAGGTAAACGGCGGTGAATTTCTTCAATGCGGCTGATTGCCAAAATTTCCCCAGTCGGCTTGCGGGTAAACTTGTAAGCACCGTGGCTAGTGCCAATAGCAACAGCCAAAGCATCTACTTGAGTTTGCTCAACAAAGTCAACTGCTTGGTCTGGGTCGGTTAATAGCTGATCATGAGAAAGTGTTCCTTCAAAACCATGACCATCTTCAGCTTCACCAGCACCAGTTTCCAAAGAGCCTAAGCAGCCGAGTTCGCCTTCCACACTAACGCCTAGAGCGTGAGCTACATTCACCACTTCACGGGTGACATTGACGTTGTACTCGTAGCTAGAGGGGGTCTTGGCATCAGCTTCCAGCGAACCATCCATCATCACGCTGGTAAAGCCGTTTTTAATCGCTGAGTAGCAAGTAGCAGGTGCATTACCATGATCTTGGTGCATGGCGATGGGCAGTTGAGGATAGGTTTCTGCTGCTGCCAAAATCAAATGGCGCAGGAAATTCTCTCCAGCATAAGCACGAGCGCCACGAGAAGCTTGTAAGATTACGGGGCTATCTGTCTCTAGAGCAGCCTTCAGAATCGCCTGAATCTGTTCCAAGTTGTTAACGTTAAAAGCTGGGATGCCATAACCGTTTTCAGCTGCGTGATCCAACAGCAGCCGCATTGGTACCAGCGCCATAGATAGTCCTCCTAATGTGGTTGTCAGCTAGTCGGTGTGAGACAAGCGTAGTCACTACGCTAAATCTTAAGAGTTTTTTCAACTTATAGGAAATTATAACTAGTGTCGGGGTGTTTATGTTGAAAAACTTTACGGTATTACTAATCAAAGATGCCTTATGCTGAAGCGAAACTACTGTTAAGTGGGTTACGTCTGTGTTAAAGGATTTGGTAGTGTATTATCCCAGATGCTAGTCGCTGCTCTCAAGAAATATGGGTGTAGGGGAGGAAAAAGTGTTTATGGCTTTCGTGAACGCTAAGTAGCAGGCATTTGGCTAATATCTGCGATCGCCCCTACATATTCAACAAAGACGTGATTGCACCAACAATTGAAATTGGTATTATTTTAGGTGCGATCGCTCATCTTCCCAGACTGAACAAGTATTTTTCCTTAAAATATGGGTCGCCCGGGATTCGAACCCGGAACTAATCGGTTAAAAGCCGAGTACTCTACCGTTGAGTTAGCGACCCTTGCATTACATTTCGCAACTTTGCTATTTTAGCATAAAGTCTAGAGATTTGTAAAGAGGTTTAGAAAAAATTTGCCGTTAACCTTACAGATGCTGTATGACTAGCTTCTGGCTGTAACACAGTCAGATTTTTACCAGTATTTAGAGCATTCCGAGGGGCACTCCACGGTTCTAGACAGTAAAATTCTTTGCCCTTCACTGTCCAAAACACCAGTGTGGAATAGCTATTGTCGTAGTCTAGGGTGAGTTTTAACTTCCGGCTATGATCCGTCACAGCGGCAGATTGACTAGTTAGTTGACCGAAGGCAAAATCAATTTCATCACGATTAAAGTCAAAATTACCACTAAAAGGATAAATTTGCTGATCTTGATTGTCTTGATACTGCCCAGAGGGAATTTCAACCTCTAGCTGAGTTTTATCATTCACCAGAAAATAGGGATGGAAACCTACAGAAAAAGGCATTGGGGACGATGAGAAATTTTGATACTGCTGCCTAATTTCTAAAGTATTGCCTTGCAACTCATAAGTAAAAGTCACTTGAAAGTCGAAAGGGTAAACAGCCAGTGTTTGCTCATTGCTTTTGAGAACAAGGGTTAAGCTAGCTTGATTATCAGTTGCTTGGTCAGTCACTTCCCAAGGTAAGTTACGAGCGAAACCGTGCTGTTTGAGAGTGTAGCGCTGATCATTGTAAGTGTAAGTATCTGCCGGTAAATTGCCGCAGATGGGAAACAGAATGGGATTCCCACCTCTAACACTCAACTCAGGATGAGTAAACCTTTCCACATCAAGGTAAAAAATTTCTTGACCTTGAGTGCGCCAGCGAGTGATGATGCCACCGCGTTCTGGAACCACTTCGACTTGAGAGCCAGCGGACTCATCAGTCAGGATGTAAGTTTTGTATTGTTGCTGTTGGAGTGTAATGGTAAACACGAGTTTATTTTTGAGGGAGTGGGGAGTGGGGAGTGGGGAGTAGGGAGTGGGGAGTGGGGAGTGGGGAGATGGGGGAGATGGGGGAGATGAGGGAGATGGGGGAGATGAGGGAGATGGGGGAGATGGGGGAGATGAGGGAGATGAGGGAGATGGGGGAGATGGGGGAGATGAGGGAGATGAGGGAGATGAGGAAAAGTCAATAATTACGAATTCCCTACTCCCCACTCCCTACTCCCCACTCCCCATTCCTATTCGTCTTCTGCAAATACGAAGCGATATAACTCGCTGGGGTCGGGTTCTGGGCTGCTTTCGGCAAACTTCACTGCTTCGTCAATTTCATCTTGAATTTGACGCTCAATGTCTTTGAGTTCTTGCTCGTCTGCTAAATTTTGCTCTAGCATATGAACTGCTAACTTTTTAATTGGGTCGCGAGCAAACCAAAATTCTTTCTCTGTTTTGCTGCGTAATTCGTCAGGATCAGCTAGGGAGTGACCACGGAAACGGTAGGTGAGTGCTTCGATGAGTGTTGGCCCTTCACCTGCACGGGCACGGGCTACAGCCTCTTGAGCAACGGCTCGCACAGCTAGTACATCCATACCATCTACTTCCACGCCTGCCATGTTAAACACGCTGGCTTTTTTGTAAATTTCTGGCTGGGAAGTCGCACGTTCATGGGCCATACCAATTGCCCACTTGTTGTTTTCTACCACAAACAGAATTGGTAGTTTCCAGAGGGCTGCCATGTTCAAAGTCTCAAAAAATTGACCGTTGTTAGCCGCACCATCGCCAAAAAAGCAAGCGGTTACTTGGTCGGCGTTTTGATCTCGCAATACTTCGCGACGGTATTTGCTTTGGAAAGCTGCCCCAGCAGCGACGGGGATGCCTTCAGCGACAAAAGCGTAGCCACCTAATAAGCGATGTTCCGCAGAGAACATGTGCATGGAACCACCACGCCCTTTGCTACAGCCTGTGGCTTTACCAAATAACTCCGCCATGACTTCCTTTGCTGGTACACCCGCACTCAAAGCATGAACGTGGTCGCGGTAGGTACTGCAAACGTAGTCTTCACCTGGACGCATTGCTTGAATTACACCGGTGGAAACAGCTTCTTGACCATTGTACAGGTGGACAAAACCGAACATTTTGCCCCTGTAGTACATTTCAGCGCATTTGTCTTCAAATAAGCGCCCTAACGTCATGTCTTTGTACAACAGCAGCCCTTCTTCTCTGGTAATCTGGGCTGTGGCAGCATTAAATTTAGGTAACGTGCGTTCTTGAACCATTATCTTTGAGTATTCCTGTTGTGTGACTTGGCGTTATAGGCTTAAATATGTTGATTTCATACCGCCTCAGATTTTAACAGGCCGGAGTTGACAATTTTAGATTGTTTTTAAGTTGGTCAATCAGGATGGTAAATTTCATGTCCAAGCCGTTACATTTATTGCAAAATAGCTAAATTTTTAGTTTTTCCGCCTATGTTACGTGAGAACATAAATTCTAAGAGCGAGTATTGGCATTTTTAGTTTCCTGTGTTTACTACTCTGTTGATAGGCTAGCAATCACAATTGATAGCTTTCTGCATATCCATTAACAATTTAAAAAAAATGGAGAAAAATTCATTCTACCTAGCGGGATACTTGTAATTAAAGTTAAATCATGATAGCATTTTGCTCTCTTGCTATCAGGGTCAACCCTCGAAAGCGGTATTTATGCAAGCCGCAAATCAGGGAAATTTACAAAAATCAAACAAATAGCTCCTGCAAACACAACATTTATGCCGTTACCAAAATCGGCGATCGCATTTTACGCTATTGAAGGCTGATAATGGTATCCAACCCAAAATACTAAGAATTAAGACAAAAAGCTGACGCTTTCTAGGCGAAAGCAAAAAATTAATACTAGAATGTGACTCAAATTTCGGGAAGGTATAAAGTAATTTGTTGCAATATATACTTGTAGTGTAAATTTTACACGGCATTAGTATGGCACGGTTTTACATGCCTGGAAAGCTCTAGGTGAATTATGTTGATCACGGTGCAGGGGAAGTAGGCTGTGCGAATCCCGCTAGATTACTACCGAATTTTAGGACTACCGTTAGCGGCAAGTGAGGAACAATTGCGGCAAGCATATAGCGATCGCATTGTACAACTGCCGCGACGTGAGTATTCTCAAGCAGCAATTTCTTCTCGCAAACAACTTATAGAAGAAGCTTACGTGGTTTTATCAGATCCAAAACAACGCAGCACCTACGATCAGCTTTATCTGGCTCACGCCTATGACCCTGATAATGCTGCCTCTGCCACAGCGGCAGTAGAAAATTTTTCTGAAAGCACTAAAAGAGGGCTTGATACTCACAATCTCAGTATCGAGATTTCTCAAGATGAATTAGTTGGTGCTTTATTAATTCTGCAAGAACTAGGGGAATATGAACTTGTACTGAAACTAGGTCGCCCATATGTAAATAAAAATAGCACCACTAATGGCAGTACAAATCATCTAACCAGCGAAGAAATATACGAAAGCGCCGAACGCCCAGACGTTGTTCTCACTGTTGCGCTTGCTTGCTTAGAATTAGGGCGAGAGCAATGGCAGCAAGGCCACTACGAAAATGCCGCCATCTCCCTAGAAACTGGCGAGGAGTTATTATTACGCGAGGAATTATTTTCCAGTGTTCAGGCAGAAATTCGCTTGGATCTTTACAAATTGCGACCATATAGAATTTTAGAGTTACTGGCCCTACCACTACAAAAGGCTGCTGAACGACGCCAGGGTTTAGAATTATTACAAGGTGTCCTAGAAGACCGGGGCGGCATTGATGGTACTGGCAACGACGAATCTGGCTTAAACATCGATGATTTTCTGCGATTTATTCAGCAGTTGCGTAACCACTTGACAGTCGCAGAACAGCACAAGTTGTTTGAAGCAGAAAGTAAACGCCCCTCTCCTGTTGCCACTTATTTAGCTGTATATTCCTTAATTGCACGGGGCTTTGCTCAACGTCAACCAGCTTTGATTCGTCAAGCTAGACAGATGCTGATGCGTTTGAGTAAACGTCAAGACGTACATTTAGAACAATCGCTATGTGCGCTACTGCTAGGACAAACTGAAGAAGCGACTCGTGTTTTAGAACTTTCTCAAGAGTATGAAGCTTTAGCTTTTATTCGAGAAAAATCACGAGATTCGCCAGATTTACTACCGGGGCTATGTTTATATGGAGAGCAGTGGTTACAGCACGAAGTATTTCCCCACTTTCGAGATTTAGCAACCCAGCAAGCTTCTTTAAAGGATTACTTTGCCAATCAACAGGTGCAAGCGTATCTAGAAGCCCTACCAACAGATGCAGAAACAACTAATGAATGGGCTGTAATTAACCGTCAGCCTTTTGGCGGGGGGGCACAGAATAATCCGCGTCGTCGCAGCGATGTAACTGGAGTTTCTCAACAATTTAATCATCCTAAAACACCAGACCCGGAGTTACCAGACACATTCATCAGAGAAAAACCTGCATATTCAAACTCCTCCTTGCCACCCAGATGGAACTCGACTGGGAGTAAACAACCAGAAGTACCTGCGGGACAAATTTCTGCCGCCGAACGTATGCCTAGAGGCGCTAGGGGAAACTTGAATGGTGCAAGTAGACCAGTTGCGCCTAGCCCAAATCCCAAGCGCAGAAAGCGAAAGCCGACTCAATCTGTCAATCGAGAACGTGTTGCAAGTAATCATCGTCCTCCTCGACGACGGCGGACTTTTGCCAATACTGTAGAAGGCAAAACCCGGCTGGTGTGGAGGGTGCTGATCTCTTTAGTTGGTATATTAGTTCTTTGGTTATTAGTGACAACTGCTTTTGGGTGGTTAAAAAATCTGTTTGCCCCTACATCATCTTTACAAGGTGAACAATTATTCGTACAAATCAATCAAGCACCGATATCAATTCCTGATCCTAAGACCGAACTAGAATTAACGGATGGACAACTAACACAGACAGCCGCAGAGGAAATTGTTCGGGCTTGGTTATCCACTAAAGCCGCTGCTTTGGGGGTGAATCATGAAATTGATAACTTAGACAAGATTTTAGCTGGTTCAGCTTTATCTCAATGGCGATTAATCGTCCAGCAGGATATTGCAGATAATCGCTACCGGAAATATAGTCACAATCTCAAGGTGGAATCTGTAAATAAAGTTGGCTTTTATCGCGATCGCGCCACAGTGGAAGCTACGGTAAAAGAAGTTACGCAATTTTATGAATATGGTCAGTTTAGAAAATCTTCTAACGAAAGTTTACGAGTCCGTTATGAGTTGATTCGCCAAGAAGGGGTGTGGCGGATTCAGAATATGTCAGTTATTTAAAATATCCATCTTGCGAACTGCCTAAATTAATTATTTACCAAAAACATGGGTTTAAAGCCTCGCCCTTCAAGGGCGACTTTGCTTAATTGAAAAATAATTTGAGTTTTTAGCTTCATATTTTTGGTAAAATACTAATATGAAAACACTGAAGTTTAAGCTATATCAACACAAAACAAACAGATACCTCAAGCGCATAATAAATGCTGCCGGGGTAATTTATAATCATTGCATTGCTCTACACAAACGCTACTATCGGATGTGGGGCAAGCATTTAAGTTGTGCAAAACTTCAGTCTCACATTGCCAAGTTGAGAAAGCGTAATTCATTCTGGCAATCAGTAGGTTCTCAAGCAGTGCAAGATATCTGTCAACGCATCGAGAAAGCCTACCAATTGTTTTTTAAACATCACAAGCGCAAAGTCCGAGCGGAGGCTTCCTCCGATCGGAACTTTGCAAGAGGAGGAGTAAAACCACCAGGATTTAAAAAAGTTAAAAAATACAAATCCTTCACCCTCAAGCAAGCAGGCTATAAATTTTTGGGGGGCAACAGGGTAAAAATGGGGCAGAAAGTTTATCAATTTTGGAAATCCAGGGAGATTGAAGGAACAGTCAAAACTCTAACCATTAAACGTACACCATTAGGTGAATTGTTTATGGTTGTGGTTGTTGATAATGCCAGTCAAGCAGAAGTTGAAGTTAAGACGGGTAAAATCGCTGGCTTTGATTTTGGTTTGAAAACATTTCTCACCCTTTGGGTTCGGGAGTTCGCAATCGACGGGAACCGCCAAGACTGCGACTCCCTCACTTGCTCAGATGGTACTAAAATTGAATCACCCCAATTTTTTAAGCAATCCCTAAACGCTATCAAAAAAGCTAGTAGACAGCATTCTAAGAAATTAAAAGGTTCAGTTAATCGAGAAAGAGCTAGAAAGAATTTGGTATGCAGATACGAGGCTATTTCTCATCGTCGGCGTGATTGGTTTTGGAAATTAGCGCATGAACTAACTGATAAGTTTGATGTGCTGTGTTTTGAAACACTAAAACTCAAAGGAATGCAGCGTCTTTGGGGTCGAAAGATATCAGATTTGGCTTTTGGTGAGTTTATACAAATATTGGAATGGATTGCCAAAAAGAAGAATAAATTTGTTGTTTTCATCGACCAGTGGTATCCCAGTACGAAGACTTGCTCTTGCTGTGGTCATGTTTTAGAAAGTCTTGATTTGTCTATCAGAGAATGGCGTTGTTCGGGTTGTCAGTCAATTAATGGTAGGGATGAAAACGCTGCACTCAATATTCAAATGGTTGGGGCATCAACCATTGGGTTAGGTGATCTAAGTCGGGCTTTGCCTGCAATTGCTGTTTGAGCCTAGAATCCCCACCATTGAATGGTGGGGAGTATGTCAACATTTGACTCTGCACTGTTTCAATTGCTTTTTTCAACTCGTCAATAAATTCCTGTTCTGTTGTTTTGGCTAAAACGGTTTTCAGGGCAGCTAAAATGAGCCGTTTTAAGTGCATGTTCAGCAGCAACTTTCACATCTGGCTCAATACCTGTTCCTTCCCAATTTGTCTTGGATATGGGATTAATTGCCTGACCTGTTGGTACGAATATAGCGAAATGATCATTGATAATTTGCAGGCGTCCAGGGTTTGCTCCTCCTGCTGTGGTTTCACCGATGATTGTGATTCGCTTGAGTTGTTTTAAGTTGTAAACAAATTCTTCAGATGCAGAAAATGTATTTTTGCTAGTTAATACGTAAACCTTTTTATTCAGGTAGCGTTTACCAGGAATAGATGGCAGCGTCCAATATTGTTCAATTCGTTCACGATACTTTCCTGACGCGTCTTTTTCTCGCCAATACAAGTCATTGAGATGGACAGGATAGTCATCAAATAAATAAGTTGAGTTTTTTGTGCCACGTCTGGAAAAACATAGTCACCTAATTTCTCAATCACGGACTCAATCACTTGCGATCGCACAACTGAACCAACCGTTAACTCAGGTTGTTTTGACTGAGATAAAGCACTAGTTGACCATAATAAAGCTAAGGTAAGAGCGATCGCAACCCCAATTAGTCGAACTATCCACTTGTGCATAGCTACTCTCTAGCAACTTCAGACAGTTTACCTTTGTTAACCTCTATCGAGCGGTGGGATTTTATTACCTTATCTTGCTTTGTTAAGTCCCAGGAGCAGTTTACAGCCTAATATGATGAAATCATGACATAAACTCTATTCATCAGCACGCTCGCAACTAGTTATGTCATGAAAACGTGACATAACGATCCCAAAAGGGCTGATAAATTCGTGAAACAGGCAAAAAATCGTCCTGAGACCCCTTGATCCCTACATATACTTAGTGGTTAATATTTATTTAAAGAAGTAACTCCTCCAAACCCAAAAAATGCTGATTTCAGCATGATGAGGAATTGAAAGGCAGTGATCCTCAATTAAATGCAGTGAACAGCGAACAGTTTAGTGCGGAACTTAAACCCAACCGCTCAAACTGATCCCTGATAACTGTTAACTGTTAAATAACAGACTAAATAAACATCAAAACTGGGCAAAACCAGGAGTCAGGAATAAGAAATTCATCTGGGGTGGATGACATTTTACACAGCATTCTTTAACCCGGGGAAATCATTTACCTTTCAAACTACTGGAGGCCAAGATAATGGCAAAAGAACGCCCACCGCTAGACGAGATGACACTGCGGCAACTACGTAAAGTTGCCAGCGAATATGCCGTCTCTCGCTACAGCAGAATGCGTAAATCACAATTGTTGGCAGCGATTCAAGAAGTCCAGCGCAACAAAGTTTCGCTTAGTCCATCTCGTTCACTGGAGGCACAGGAAACCGTGGAAGCAGCAAAATTTGAATTAGGTCAAGAAGATCGTACCGGTGGCTCTCTGGCTGATGTTGATGAAGGTTTAGCAGATCTGCCTGGTGGTTACGGTGACAGTCGGATTGTACTTTTACCGCGCGATCCCCAATGGGCTTACACTTATTGGGATGTTCCTAACGATCATAAGGAAGAATTGCGGCGGCAAGGGGGACAGCAACTGGCACTACGGATTTATGATGTTACTGACATCAATCTCGATTACCAAAGTCCCCATAGCATACAAGAATATCCTGCTGATGAGCTAGCTAGAGAATGGTATATACCTGTTCCAGTGAGCGATCGCGATTATGTAATCGATATCGGCTACCGTGCTGTTGATGGCCGTTGGTTGGTACTAGCTCGTTCTGCGAGAGTACATATTCCTCCCGTTTATCCTTCCGACTGGATTGAAGATGTTTTTATCAGCGTCAACTTCGAGGAAGATTTACGCGGTAAAACTCTGTACGAACTCGTTCCTCCTGCCAAGAAATTAGCGACTATCAACGGCAATGGCAACCCCATCTACGACCAAATCTTTGGTCTAGCTGAGTCTGCCGAAGCACAACGAGTTGCTGGTTCTCTGTTCGGTTCCATGCAGCAAGTACCTGGTTCTGTACGCCCTGAACAAGCTATTAGTTCTTACATCTTCCCATCTGGTGTAGGTATGTGGGCAGTTCCCACAACTTCTGGTTTAACCATGTCTGGTGTAGGCATGTCGGGTGTTGGCTTCTCTGCTTCTGCCGTACCTGTGCGCCCCCGTCAATTTTGGTTGGTTGCCGATGCTGAGTTAATTGTCTACGGTGCAACCGAACCCGATGCAACTGTCACAATTGGTGGCCGTCCAATTAAGTTGAATCCAGATGGAACATTCCGCTTCCAAATGTCCTTTCAGGATGGTTTAATTGACTACCCAATTTTGGCTGTAGCTGCTGATGGCGAGCAAACCCGCTCAATTCACATGAAATTTAACCGCGAGACCCCATCTCGCAATACCAACACCAAAGACGAAGCCGTTCTAGAATGGCTCTAATAAATTTTTAACTTTAACCCCAGACTGAAAAATTAAACTATTCCCCGCTATGGTAATTCTGTAGTGGGGTTTTTGCTTTGACCCGAATTGTGATGCGAGTTTTTCGTCCTGGGAGTAGGGGCGATCGCTCCTCGTTGGCCCTAGCTAAAATCATATTCTGCTTCCATGACCATTTACGAATTACGTTTTATGCGAATTAGTTTGGTTCTACTCTCAAATAAAGTTGTGTAGCCACAAACTTAGTATCTCTCTTGGTCGGATCTACATTTTCTACTACCTCAGTTTTACCTACAGCAATCAAACCTTGACCAAAAATTTCGCTTGTTGCTGCGTCAAGTTGTTCTTGTGTTGCACCCGTTTGACTCAAATCGATTGACGAAACTGGAGAAATCTTCGGCTGATTCAAAACCAACTTATCTGTGGAGAAGCAAGGAGTTGTGATGCAGCGAATGCCATTGTCTTTTATAGCCACAAAAGTACCTTTTGCTGGGGCATTTGTCGCAGCATAGAAGGCTTCTTTTACTCTCAAATTCCCAAACTCACCGAATCCAGGAAATGTTACTGGAACGATGTTACCTCTGAGAATCACACGGCTACCATCATCATTTAGAATTTTTACCAGTTCTAATGGTGATACTAAAAGGGAACTCCAATCAATTGCAGACACATAGCATTCGGAGCGAAAAACACCATCAACGCAAGGAGTAGCTTTCAAGTTGACTTGCTTGATGAAATATCCCCCGCATATGGGAGAAGCACATTTGCGAAAATCCCTTCGTATTGTGTAATATCCCCACTGGGGAAACTCTTGATTTTTGACGGTGACTGCAACAGAATCAGTAGTTTCTGGAGCAGAAATGTTTTGAGCAGATACTTCCCAGAAAAATCCGTTGCCAACAATTAATGCACCTGATAGGAGGATGAATGAGTATTTGTAGTTAAACGAGCTTTTGTTCATGGGATCTGGAAATTTTATTTCAGGGTTCAATACCTTTGTTAAAATAAGGATTGAAAAAACTGTTGCTATATGCAAAAAAATAATACCACCATCATCTATGTAGAATTTTTTGCGAATTATTACAATTTTCCGAATGATTGAAGAAGAATTTCAGCTATGAGAGATTTTATGCGAACGACGAGATGACTACCAATAATCCATACTGTCAACATCGCTTTCTCTATCGATATCGAGAGCCTCAGTTTTTAAACCGTCAGATTGCGAACAGAAATAACAATCTGGTGTTTCTAGATACTTTATATCTGTTTGATGCCAAACAGAATTAGGAAACTCGTAAATCCAATCAATACCAGCATCTAGGTTGAGAAAACCGCTAACCATGCCGTGAATTACACCAACTCCGGTACTGGCACAAATGCTATTTAACCAAAAAACTGCGGGGTCGTTGATTCCTTCTAAATAGCCTGCACGATTCACCATTTGATTAATCTGTGCGGGTGCGGATTCAACGGCAGCTTTTTGCAAGCTAATAATATTACCGCACATCAAGCACCAACCACCTCCTAAAGGTGGAACGGTGACACGACAAAACATGCGCGGTGTGTTGTCAGATGGGTTGATATCGATGTGAGTACCCAGACACATAAGAGGACGCATATATGTTAATGCTAATTCCTGGGCCTGTTTGCGAGAGAGATGATTATCTGTGGCTACGACGATTAAATCAGATTTGGCTATTTCTGTTTGAGCTATTTCGTTATTACATGATGTGGGGATAGCTTTGACGTGAGAACCTGTATCGTAAATTTTTTTAATTAAATACTTGACATAATCAACTTTATACCATTGTTGCTCGACCATTTTTCGGGTGGCTGCTGGCATTCGATTGAGATTGACTGTTTCTAGGCGATCGCTATCAATTAAGACCCAATTTTTTACGCCCAATCTCCCTAATGACTCGGCAAAGATTGCACCGATTCCACCGCAACCAATGAGGCTAATGTTGAGTTCGTGAAGTTGTTTTTGGCAGGTATCACCAAATATTTTTTGTCTAGTAAACATCAGATTTTGATGATTAGTGTCGTTTGTCTGGTTCAAAATCGATTTTGTCGAAGATTGGGATAGATTTGTGGAAAAGTAATGAGAATTTGTTGGATGGTCAAATAAATTTTGATATTGACTAGCAGGCTGCTCAAATTCTTTTAGTACTGTATTGAAACCGAATTTACCATCAAAATCATCTATTTTTAGGTAGGAATTGCAAAAATCAACGTGATAATAATTTTTGCCTTTTCTGTGCCAAATCCGGAATTTACCTTGTTGTAGTGACTGGTTAAACACTCCAGAAACTAAACGGATTTTTTGAGAAAAATGCTGCGTCAAAAACCGAGCATATTCTGATTCGTAATAATCATCAACAGATGAAAATTCGGGCATGATATCACCGATATGGGTGTGAATGTGAACTATATGCAATCCATCTTGAAGATACTTTTCTAATATATAGGAATGAAATGTTTGGGCTAATATTAAGCCGCTATTTGATTGGAGTTCGTAACAATCTTGTAAAGGAACTATCCAAGCTTGAGGAATGTAGCGAATCTTGAGTTTAGATATGTGATGGCTTTTACAGAAAAAGAAGCCGATGACCTCTTCGTTAATATTTCGAGCTTCTAACATATTTTGGCAAAATTCTTGCCACATTTTTGGCGGGATGTGTAGTAAATATTCTGAAAGTTGATGCTGAGATTTCATGGGGGATTTTTCGCAATTTTATAGAAGTGTGATTAGTTAAATTTCATGTAGCGATCGCCATTAATCATCGGTGTTAATTGCATGACGCGCAGTTACAAATAATGTCGCTAAATTATGTCCTTTATCGACTTGTTGACTGGGTTTCCATGAGTTTAACCAAACTTCGCGGTTAAATCCTCCTCCCAATCCGACACAGTACCAATACCATCCCTCATTGCTTAAGAATGGCGCTCCATAATAGCTTTGTCTGGTAAAGTGATGATCTCCTTCGCCGGTGGTGTTCCAAGGGTAATTGAGATAGCAGCCGATGGGTGGTAGTTGGGGATATTCAGATGGTAAGAGAAATAAAACATCGGTATTGGAAACGGTAAACTTTTGGGATGAGAGGGGCATTCCTTTGATTAAAATTGCTGTGTATCGAACATCTTCAATTGTTTTATTACCAACGATAATATTCTTAGCTAGTTTTTCTAAAAGTTTGAGTTCTGCAATCAATCTTGGATTTGGTTGGAACTCTAATTTGTCCTGGCTAATTGTAATTGTCATAATTTACCTGTTTACGTTCAATTTAATGAGTTATTAATTGCGAATTAGTAATTATTTGGTCAAATCTTCTATGCCTTTCACAATTTTGGGTACACTCCATACTTTTGAACCTTCTTTGAGGGCTTCATTGTTTTTTAAAGGTTTAGTTCCACCAAAACCTTCTTCCATGACATCATCGTTGCCAATTTCCGGAAACTTTTTCCGCAATTGTTCTACTGTTATACCTTGAGGTAAATCAACTAATTTACCATTGATTACTGCCCGCATATTTTCTCCTTGATGTGTGTTTGCTTGTTGAACTATACGCCGCGCTGTAGTAGTTTATAGGTATAGTTGTTGTACTGTTGGTTTAGTTGATTGTTTTGTTTGTTGATTGTTTATCTGCTGGTTGCTGTTAAACCAAGACAAGATAAATATTAATCCAATGACACCGCAAATATTAATCGTGAGAAACTGCATAAATTGTCGCGCGATCGCTTCTTCGAGGAGGATACATTTTTTGTCGAGTTTGCTGAGGCGCTCTTGGATGTTGGTGATTTCTTGGTTATATTGTTGATTTTGCTGTTGGCTGAATTTCATTATTTGTTTTTCTACATTATCTGGAGCTTGTATTTCTGAGATAACCAATTTGCCGTTGATTGTTTGCATGATGGCTATGATGTTTTGATTGACAACTGGTTAAATGAATCGCCAAGTTGATTGATATGATAATTAATCAAATATGCTGGCGTTACCAATTCTGTGAAATGTTTGATTAGTATTTTGCGGATTAAAAGAGTCAAATACTTCTATTAAGTCGATAATACTGTTGGCTGCATTTTTTAACTCGCTACCTAATGACTGTTCTACAGATGCAACTTCTACTCGCATTCCTCTTCGTCTCAATTTCTCGGCTAAATAGGCAAAATCTGAATCTCCCGTGACTAAGACAACGATATCTGGTTTGACTTCTAATGCTAATTCCACTGCATCCATCGCCATCACGACATCAATGTTGGTTTCGTAGTCTTCTCCTTTGGCTTTTCCTTCCTTTGCAACTACTAAAAAGCCGTTATTTCTAGCCCAATATACGAATTTCTCTTTGGTTTTGCGTTGTTCTTCAAATCTTTCCCTGGCTGGTGGTAAACCGACATAAATCACCATTTCGATTAATTCTCTACCTTCTTTAGGATCTGCAAGATAGTTACATATTTTTTGCCAGTCGATTTTTCTGTTAAAGCTTTGTGCTGCTAGGTAAGTATTATCGCTGTCTGCAAAAATCAAGACACGACGAGATCTGAGCATAGGTTTTCACCAACTGCTGTTGATTTGGGTATGAACGATATGCTTTATTAAAATCTATGGTTGGAAACGCGAGTTTCCAACCGAAGCGATCGCTCCATGAAGTGATTTCTAGGTTAAGTTAGGATAGCGATCGCTTTTGTTTAAATCTCACGAGATTTATAAGCTGATTTGATCGATCAGTTCTGAAAATGTATCGAGTGAGGGTATGGCGATCGCTTGTCTATGAATAGTCTTAAGCATAGATATGTCATTTATGCCATTAATTTTTGCAACAATCGGATTTGGTATTTCCCCAAACCGTACTTCCAGAACTTCTATTATGCTTTCTCTTGCAATCTCTACTCTGCCTTCTTCTCTACCTTCTTGTTTGGCTAAACGTTCAATGCTGGTTACGTAGCGCATTCTACCTGCCTCCTCGTCATTTCTTAATTCTGTTTTAAAGTTGTTGGCTAATTCCTCTGGTAATGACATTATCCAGTCAATAAATCGAAATAATCTAATTATTTCTTCGCGGTTATATCCTTTTTCAAATAACATTCTGACTAGTCTTAGTTTCCAATGTAGCCTACTTTCGGGGTT
This sequence comes from Desmonostoc vinosum, assembly GCF_059505385.1. Lineage (NCBI taxonomy): Bacteria > Bacillati > Cyanobacteriota > Cyanophyceae > Nostocales > Nostocaceae > Desmonostoc > Desmonostoc vinosum. The sequence continues at coordinate 10,227 of NZ_JCACKM010000094.1, read as the reverse complement.
TTGGTTTGTGGCTTTGGTGCGTAAATGTGCCATCACAATTATGCCGAAGGGGTTAGTTGTTTGCTCTAAAGTTTGCCATTGGGCTTCGTAATCTAATAATTTCACGATGGGAAACTCTAAACTAATGCGACATCCCCCTAGTGAATATTCGTATTTATTTGGTCGCCAGTTTTTCTCTTCATCTGCAAGTACTGCTAAACTGATGACTCGTTTTTTGTGGCGATCGAATAAGCGATAGTTATAAATGTATATGCGAGTGGGAAAGTCTTTTTCATATTGACTTTGAACTTCGATGTGAGTAAGAACCCAAACTTCTTCTCCGTTTAGTAAATAAACTTTGGCGACTTTATCGACTAGGCGCTTTCCTATTTCTGCGTCGGGTTCCAGTTGTTGCAATTCAGTATCCAGGAATTCGTATGGTTTTGTCCAATCGATAACTGCATATGCTGTGGGAAAAAAGAATTCTAAAAAATTTGGAAAGAAATCTTCAATAATTTCTTTCCAAGGGTTGTCATATTCTGTTCGTTGTTCGGACATTTAATTTTGTATTTTCGAGAAATTTTGAACAATCATAACATTATTAACTTCCAGTGAAGGGGTTTTTGCATTTTCAGGATGTTTCCAATTATTCCGAATTAACCCAATCGGTGGGGTAATTTTGTCAACTGTCTTGGAAGTCTGGTGTGGGTTACGTTTCCAATTATTCCGAATTAACCCAATCGGTGGGGGATTGCACAGATCGTTTGTTGAGACTGCACGGAAAAAATCTAGTTTCCAATTATTCCGAATTAACCCAATCGGTGGGGTTTTCTCAAAGCTGGACAGATCTACGAGTTAACCTGCCTCAAGTTTCCAATTATTCCGAATTAACCCAATCGGTGGGGTCAAATCTTGAAAGAAACCTACCCGTGCGTTACTATCGTGAGTTTCCAATTATTCCGAATTAACCCAATCGGTGGGGCCTCGTCTGGCTGGGCATTGCCGCCTGTATCCCAACGTTTCCAATTATTCCGAATTAACCCAATCGGTGGGGTTCAAGGTGCGCGTTTGGGAAAATAGCAAAGGTTTCCAATTATTCCGAATTAACCCAATCGGTGGGGCGCACGTGGGTCAACCGTTGTGCGCTTGTTTACTGTGAGAAGTTTCCAATTATTCCGAATTAACCCAATCGGTGGGGGGCACTCGAGGATGTCCTCGAGCGTGAGGACGTATTGTTTCCAATTATTCCGAATTAACCCAATCGGTGGGGTCGCTTGCCGAAGTAGGTCTTCGGGTTCTCAAAGTTTCCAATTATTCCGAATTAACCCAATCGGTGGGGAGTTCGTCTAGCAGCCCTTACCCAGTAAGGATTTCAGACTACAAATCGACACACCTCTAAAAAACATTGTAAATCTAGGCGAAAAATTAATCAAACACATAGCTCAAACCCTTACACAGTAAGCAATCGACACACCTCAACGAAAGAATAAGGGTTTCGGCGATTTGCTGAGGTGTGTCGATAGTCATGTTACAAAATCTCCTAAAATAGGCTCAAACCTAGATAACATAATAGTTTGGCGGTGCTTGGGGTGCTTCACCACCAATTGTTAACACCCTCTCAATGGCTTCTTGGGATATCCAATAAAACCGAACATTATCCTGTGCAGGTTTAACTAACTTTCTCACACTTGTATAAAGTTGTCGCATTTCCTCCAAACTCAAAAAACACTCAAATACAGAAAACTGGACTCTTCGCCCATAACCTTCGAGAAAATTGGATAACTTCGTGCGCCTTTTATCATCAGGAATATCATATACAACAACGACTAGCATTGAGATAAATAAAAAGTATAAATTAATAAAATTATAAATTATTTTACTGACAGTATAAGTAGGTTATTACAAATAAAGCTAAGTTTTGAAAGTCATCATTGGTCTTTAGTCATTGCACAACGCAGCACTAATCAATTAAGGTGCGTTAGCCTACGGCATAAGCTAAAAAACATCTAAATTACATAATCAAATTAAATAAAACTCTTGTGGGGTGGGCATCTTGCCCGCCCTAATTATGCAAGTTATATATGGAACAGCTTAACACACCCTAAATCTATATCAAGTTTATTTTCCTTAATTTATATTGAATTGTTATCGCTGAATTATGCAGGTCTTAAAAATGCTGTATAGGGAATATCCGATAATAAACAGCGTTTATATCTTCTGACCTGCAATTGAGTCGCATGACGGTATGTAACTTGAGATTGTAAATCGGGATGGGATGTTTCTTCATTCATTCTAGCTTCAAATTTTTGCAGAAAAATCCGCCGTGATGATTGATTGAGATACACCCCTCCCGTACTTTCTAAAATGTCGAAATCCTGCGGTTTAAACACAGAATTATTAATGATTTTTAAAACTAAGCTATCAATAATAACAGACCGAAATTCCTCCATTAAATCAAAAGCCAAATAGGATTTTTGTCTTTCTCCATAGTGAAAATTACCTATATAGGGCGAAAGTCCTTCAGCAACGATAAAACTCATGACATTGTTCAATAAAAGCGTATAACCAAAACTTAATAGGGAATTTATCGGGTCTGTAGGTGGTTGACGATTACGGAGAGAGAATTCAAAATTAGGGTTAGTAATTAGCTGTCCAAAAGCCGGAAAATATCTGGCAGCTGTGATACCTTCATAACCGCGTAGAGAATCTAAGTCATCAACTAATTCTAAGGAGTCAATATCTTTGCTAATCCCATATATTGCTTGTTCTACTGCTGCTATCTTGCGTTTGCGATTAAAGCGCATTAATAACTGCTTGGAATTGGTTAATTTTCCATAAACGATCGCTTTCGATATTTGAAATTGAAAATAGTCATCATTGCGTCGTTGCATTTGGATGAGGTGATTGTCTATATTTGTAGATTCTTCACTTGCTAAATGTCCGTGATATTGGCCCAGTTGATTGAGAAATAAGACAGAAATTTTATCTTTTAAACAGGCATTAATTACTGGTGTGGAAAGTTGAATATTGCCAAAAATCATGATTTGTTCGACTTCACGAATTGGTATTTCTAGTTTTGGTTTTTCACTGACATGAATAATAAACCGCAGATGGTCTTTATAAATACTCGTTCCTTGTTCAAGCAGATAAATTGCAGCCATTTCCTGATTCCAAAGATTCTTTTGTAGAGGACTATTGTTATTATCACTATTAGAGATAATTTCCCCATCTGTATTGCTATCAGTTTCTACTAAATAGGGTTGATGGAGAAACGCTACTTGAGATTGTTGTTCTGAAACTTGTGCCGAAAGTTCTGATTCTTGCGGCGTTTCTATATCTAGATTCCATCTCTCATCTTCTGATACTACTTGCTGCGCTTGTCCGTAGTAATTGCTATGCAAAGGCGTAATTACAGTTTTTTTTTACATTGTTTCGACTGAGGTTTAGTAACATAATTATTTGTGGGTTTGATGCGGTTAGTATCGATGGGAAAAATCGCATTATCTATAAAACCATGACCGAGAAAACAGAATCCATGCTCAAAATTAGTAATTCTGGTTTTTTCGGGATGTATCTCTAATCCCATCCCAGCTAATAAATTGGTGATTTCTGTTTTAGCTGCCAAAATCTCTGCTTGGGTACGTGCTAAAACTACAAAATCATCAGCATAACGCACGAGTTTTAAATTACTGCTAGCGATAATTTCATCAAACTCATGTAGATAAATATTAGCTAAAATTGGTGAAATTACTGCACCTTGAGGAATACCTTTTTGAGATAAAATTAAACCCGCATCGGTTTGTACGCCCACCGATATCCAGGATTTGACCAAACATAAAATACCGGGATGGTCGAGATGTAGTCTAATTTGTTGTAATAAGCGGGAATGTTCGATATTATCAAAAAATTTGACAATATCAGCATCAAATACCCAAACATAACCTTCATCGCGAAAATCAGCGATTTTTTCGACTGCATTTAGATAGGATAAATTAGGACGATAGGCAAAACTCGCACTGGAAAATTTCGCCTCCATCACGGGATAAAATATATTTAACAAGGCTTGTTGAACGATGCGATCGCGCACTGTTGGTATTTTTAATTCTCGTAAATTACCATTGCGTTTAGGTATGACAACTTGTTTGCAAGGTAGAGGTTCGTAGCTTCCATTAGCAACTGTATCGCGTAATTCATAGATATTCAAAGCTTGATTGCGAGCAAAATCATCAATGGTTTCTCTGTCGATACCCGCACATCCGCGTTTCTCTGCAACTTTTTCCCAAGCTCGTTGAAAATTGTGCAAAGCCAGAAATTCACTAATTATTGCTTCCATAAAACTGATGAGATTGAGGATTTTTAATTGAGAGAATCCAGATTTTAGTTTAGTTCTTGCTTGGAAAGGCGGGTTTCCATAGGGATGGTAAGTTACAGCATTGAGAATTTACTAGCTGTAATTTAATTAAATGGAGTCAAGAGATGAGATTTAAAAATGCTGGCGGTAATTTAGCTGTAATTGCGATTATGACGCTATTTTGTTTGGCAGTTTTGATTTATGGGTTGTGTGCAAGTTATTACGGCTTACTATTATTGCAACAAGGAGCATTAAGTTTTGTTCTAGGATTGTTTTTCTTGTTTTGTATCGGTTTACCCAGTCTTTATTGGTTTATCACCACCAGTTACCGATATTTTGCCGCCGTTCCTACTTATATCAACCAAAGAAATATTCGGGTAATTAATCCATTTTTATTAGATGAAAAAGGGCTGTATTCGGATATGGAAAAATGGTTGTGTATGACTGTTAGAGATATTGCGATCGCCGAAAATATGCCTAAAACTCCCGTGGTGGGAATAGAATTGTCTGATGATAATCCCAATGCCTATGCTGTTGGTGCTACTCGTTCTTATTCAATGGTGGTTGCAACTACAGGATTAATAAAAAATTTAAATCGGGAAGAAGTAGCCGCAGTTATGGCTCATGAAATCGGTCATATCGCTAACTTAGATACAATGGCAAAAACTTTACTTTCTGCCGCTTTTAGTGGAGTAATGGCGACTCTTTTTACACCTATGCTATTGGTTGTTTGGTATCTTGGTAGATTTGCCGCTTTACTAATGTTAATTGCTGGTTTAATCTATGGCTTGTTAGGCAATTGGCAACATGCAATGGGCTTTTTTATTGGTGTGATAATTTGGCTGATATTGATGTTATTACCATCAATAACTCAACTTTTAGTCACATTATTGACCTTTTGGCACAGTCGTTGGCGAGAATATCATGCCGATGCCGTTGCTGCAAGACTCACGAGTGTTGATGCGATGGTGTCAGCACTCGCAACTTTGGACAAACTTCCCTTCCAACCACCGAAAAAGAATCGTGAGGAGATGTCAACTTTATGGGTACGAGTTGCAATGAAAGAAGAAACTGGGGTTTTTCATTGGTTGAAACAGACTCATCCACCAATGCACAAACGAATTGAAGTCTTAAGACGGGGATTTTATATTAAAAAATAGTGCTGCTGTCGAATAAGTCAAAAGTCAATCTTGTGGTGCGGGCATCTTGCCCGCTATGATTTAAATGAAATTTCCTGTAACTAATAATTGTAAAATGTATAGGCTTGGCGGATATTATTAGCTATGTGTTCTCGTAACTCCATTGGTAATAACACCTCAACATTAGCACCCCAAGCAAGTAAACGCATGATAATATTATTATCATTAGCGCGATAGATGACACTGTAATAAGCATCGTCAGGATATTTTTTAACAACAGTATTTAATAATTTTTCTTCCTGGGGATTACTTGTATAGTGATGAATTATTTGTGCTAGCTTGGTAAGCGATTTGATGCGTGTAAATGTGTGATGACGAAAAGTATTTTGGATATAGTGTTGGTGATAATTACTATTGAATCTTAATAACATGACGTGCGGAGGTTTGTTTATTTCAAATCCCCAGGCAGTACTGATTTCCCTTTCCACATCTTGTGGTTCTGGTAGTTGATTATTGAGATATTTACATAACAATTGGGGGGGAATAGTTTGATTTGACCAATCCACAAAAGTGAATGATTTAATCCGTTCCAAACGATAAAGATACCAATTTACATCACCTTGAGGATTTAAGCCGTAACCGCAAAGATATTTCGCTCTTTGCAAGTAATAAATACATACCGGATAAACTAAGCATTTTTTATTGCCACAACGAGCGCTAGCATAGTTTAAAAATATTGGTTTAATTTCCCGACTTTGCCAATTTTCTTGTAATTGTTCTTGTATATTATCAATATTAAACTGGTTATTCTCTGATAATATATAATCTATATGCAAAAATATCCGCCGAGTTCCGTAGACTTGTTTAGAAATTTTATCAGCAATTAGTGGTAATTTCGGGTCGAGAAAACTTAACATATCCAATGCTTGCGCTAAATCTGCCATTTCAGTAGAATTCAATTGCGGAAAAATCCCATTTGGATTTATTGACTGTTTAGCAACCTTAGCACACAGCCAACTGGGTAATTTATCTATTCGATAGATAATATTTTGCTTTTGAAATAGGGATGTTTCGCATTTAAGACATCCTTTAGCTATCAAAGCATTGATATCTGCTTGTAAGCTCTTTCTCACTTTAGCAAATAAGCGATCGCCAATTACTTTACTAACTGTTTTGGGCGATATATAAATATTTTTTTGCAATTCTTCCAGCCACTCGTTAACATTAATATTATAAAATCGCAACCAATCTACAGTTGTCTTATAACAGGGACACAGGGGATGGTGGGGTTTAAATATTTCGTTGTTTGTTTCCAACAAACGACCGAAAGGATGTCCCGATTGAAATGACGGTTGCAGTTGCAATAAGTCTTGATTAAAAAAGTACTCGCTCCACTCATTGAATGTTATACCACTATAGCGATCGCACTCCAAATTTTTGCTTGCTTCTCCATAAAACCAATTGATTAAAATCCAGCGTCGCATTGCTGTAATTAGGTTTTGGCTCTGGTTGAGCGAACCATCCACTAATCGCTGAAGGATGAAAAAGTGGGGGAATAATTCGGATAGATGCATTGTAGAAGAACTCTGTTATGCACGCGATCGTACAAGCTGGCTTTATTTGATTTATTTTTATTATTGGTGGATAAAAGGAAGCAATTGTTTATCTGTGATGCGACTGACGAATTTTTATTAATTTAATTATGCGCCTCCACATTGTTAGTGGAGACGTCCCAAGTTGTTCAGGTTTCTCGAAACACTCATTGGTTTCCAATTATGCGCCTCCACATTGTTAGTGGAGACGTCAATCTCAAGGTTGAAAAGTCCTTGTCTGCCTCTGTTTCCAATTATGCGCCTCCACATTGTTAGTGGAGACTTGAAATTTCCGCGAAAGGATTTCAATTCAATTAGTTTCCAATTATGCGCCTCCACATTGTTAGTGGAGACCGATTACGCTAACGCCAGAAGGGGCGGAGATACTCGTTTCCAATTATGCGCCTCCACATTGTTAGTGGAGACCTTAGATAAATGTTTTCATCCTGGTAGATAAGAGCTTTATGTTTCCAATTATGCGCCTCCACATTGTTAGTGGAGACCTGATGCTGTATTTGCTGAGGCATTACGATTAATGGGTTTCCAATTATGCGCCTCCACATTGTTAGTGGAGACAGAAAACATGTAGCTTTATCTAATTGGTTATTTCGTTTCCAATTATGCGCCTCCACATTGTTAGTGGAGACATGAGTTTTCCATAAGCGAACAAAAAGAGTTACTGGTTTCCAATTATGCGCCTCCACATTGTTAGTGGAGACTTACTTGAAAAAAATGATTAAACACCTTGAAACTAGTTTCCAATTATGCGCCTCCACATTGTTAGTGGAGACCTAAAGTTGATAACAACATTTTCGGATTTCAAGTGAAGTTTCCAATTATGCGCCTCCACATTGTTAGTGGAGACCTAAAACACAAAGTTATACTGGTAGACAAATAATGTTTCCAATTATGCGCCTCCACATTGTTAGTGGAGACTGCTAGGGTCTAAAAAGCTTGATATACAATACTTTCGCCACCCATTTGCGCGGATCTAATTAAAAAGTACTGTTTGAGCGATCGCTTGTCAAGTCCTCCCTTCACCAAAATGACCTCAAACACTCTCCTGGTATATATTACAGAGTTTGCGTCAACCTCATTTTCTGCTAAAAACCTCCAAAACCATAGCTGATAAGCCTTTACAGGTTATATAACAAATGTTCGATAAATACACCTGCTGGTTGACGCAGTTTTAGCTAGTGTTGTTAAGTGATGTTGTTGGCGATCGTGCGAGCAAATCTCTATAAAACATAGAATAGCAAATTCAAATATTTACTTACTCACATCTTGCACCTGTCAGTGAAAATAATGAGTCTGCCGCAATAAAGTTATAAAAATTACATATCTATTTGTCTCTGCATTTAGTCCATTTGTAATGGACTTTTGCTATAAGACAGGGATTTACAATCCCTGGCAGATATCAGCGAAGCCGAACAATTAGATAAGTTTTGCGACTGACAGTTTGAAAGGTGCAAGATCTGAGCTTAGACATTCAAATTGCTGAAAGCCTGTAACTCATAATCATTCAACGCTTGCTTTAAATCTTGATGTGGTTGATACATAAGACTATTCTTGTGTAAAGATGTAAAAGGTTGATTAGCAACAAAATTTAAACAATTTAACACTTTATTCTTCCAACTATCTTTATTTCTAGTATTCCAAGCCTCAAAAACTTCTTGCTCTTGCAAACCTAGTAATCTATGAAATAGAGGATTCCTGTTATCTCGCGCCTTACCCCAAACTATACTCATAATATGAGTATCATTTCGACATTCTGGTTTTGCCGTTTGTAATAACTGATAAAGTGATTCACTAAAAAGACCAATTCTACCTTGATTTTTTAATTTATCTTGCATATTTGGATAAAGGCGATTGATATAAGTTGGTAAATCTCTTGATATACTGATTTTAATTTCTGGCGAACCATCTGGTTTATATTGAATATGAGTAGGATAAGTATGTTCAGCCCACTTACAAATTAAGCCTTCTACAGCGCGAAAACTGTGAAATAGTGCTTCAACAGTATTACCTTGTTCCAAGCGTACTACAGCTAAATAAGCTGCTTCATAGCCAGTCCACCACCAATGTTCTAAACGTTCTTGCGCTGTTTCTCCTAAACCTTTTGCAAAATCATCAAAATTTGCAAAATTCCATTGAATAGCTATTTTCAGCAATTCTCTAAGTTTTTGTTCTTGTGGAGTTGCAGAATCTAACCAATAAGGTTTTAATAAACTCTCTACTCCAGAATAGTCAAAACGTTCTAATAAAACTTTTGCTTCTTGTAGTTGGATACCCCGTAAATAATTAGAACTAGTAATTAATCGAGTATTCTCCGGCTCGTATTCATTTGATACCAGGAATTTCACCTTTTTACCAAATTTTGCCAGACTGACAAATTGAATAGCAGATGAAATCGCAGGTGTCCCAGCTTGATGGCTGACATATATATTATCAGAAGGTTTAAATTTTAAAGTCGATAATTCTTGTTGAACTAAAAGTAGGGCTTTGTCCCAATTATCTAAACCTTCGTCTTTTGATATTGGTTTAAGTTCTAAATACTCAACTTCTGTAATTTGAGGAAACTTAACCTGAAAATACTTATTAAGTATCGGTTTTAGAGTACAGGTATCTTTCCAGTATGGGCATTTTTTTTCTGGATTGGTATAAGCAGCTTCTTGATTTGTGAGAATAACAATAATTCTATCTGGACGATCTTTACCCTGTAGCTTTTGAGAAAAAGCGTCAAGAAGCGAAAAACATAAATCTTGGTAAATATCTTTATCTAGCTTATGATTATCTAGTTGATTACCATAAATCACACCCATAACTCTTGCTAGAACCGTGAAAGTGACATCATCTTCTTTTTTAACAGGTTGGAAGTTATGGTCTCTCTTTAATTCTGTTCTCCCTTCTCTATATAAGTTATTCCAGTTATCCTTATTTTTGAGTTGAACATCACTATTTCCGGTAGTTACAATCCAGATATTCATATTTTTGCACTTACTATAAAGTTAATAATTAGACCTCTTGCAAAAGTCCTTCTTTGCGTTCTCTTCTCTGCGTCTCTGTCTTGAAAAGTTGAGCCACTGCGTTGGACGGGTTCCCCGGCTTGAAGCAAGTGGCGTTCCTACGGAGGGAAACCCTCCTTCTCCTGACGGAGACGCTACGC
>NZ_JCACKM010000093.1:0-28030 GCF_059505385.1 Desmonostoc vinosum | reverse complement strand
TATTAAGGCAGCAATGTCTTAAGAATCTCCGTGGCTTTAGCCCGGAGAGTGTCAACTTATCTGTAGCCTTATTAATATTTCTGTGCAAAACGCGAAATCCAAAAAACCTAGACCTGTCAGTCTCTCAGTCCCCTGCTAGGCTATAAATAGCCGATTGAGAACAGAGGGAATCAACAAATGCCACACACGATTGTTACTGAAGTTTGTGAGGGTGTCGCTGACTGCGTAGATGCTTGTCCGGTAGCTTGTATCCACGAAGGGCCAGGTAAAAACGTTAAAGGAACCGATTGGTACTGGATTGATTTTTCTACTTGTATTGATTGTGGTATATGCATCCAAGTTTGCCCGGTAGAGGGGGCAATTGTTCCAGAAGAACGACCAGATTTACAAAAAACTCCGTCTTAACTTGCATAATCCTTTGCCTCAGAAAGACGCGGGGACGCGGGGAAGGGGAGACGCGGGGATGCAATTTAAATGATTATTAGCTTACGCGCTTCGCAGCGGTAGCGAGTCCGCGATAGCGAAGCGTTAGCGACACAGGAGCGTCGCGTCATTACGAATTATTTAATTACGAATTACGTTAGCGCAGCGTAAAGCCTGCGGCATAGCTTCGCTTAGAGTGAGTCCTCGATAGCGTTAGCGTTAGCGACACAGGAGCGTCGCGTCATTACGAATTACGAATTATTTAAAAATTACCGCCTGACTTCAAATCCTCGTAAACCCTCTGGTTCCTCATACTCAACTACCACATCTTTAACAACAGCAGCAGGAGGGCCAGAGTAACACCAGCGAATCATCTCTTCCACAACCTCCCGCGCCCCCTCAAAAATTGCTTCGACGCGCTCATCTGGTAAATTTCGCACCCATCCAGTTAATCCTAACTGGCTAGCTGTATCCACAGTGGCATAGCGATAGCCTACTCCTTGAACTCGGCCAGAAATACATACGTGGGCACGAATGAGCTTTGGTATCGGTGTAGGGTTTTGCATAGACTGGTATATTCTTAACGATTCCAGTGTACCTAGTTTGTGAATCTACAATCTATGTCTTAGCTGCAAATTGCGATCGCGATTATCGTTGTAATATCATAAAAAACATGCCATAGCACGTCTTTTCGTATTCTTTTAAATTGCTTATGTCTAACCTGCCACCATTGAATACAGAAACTATTTGGGACATACTGAATGAGAAACTTGATGATGCTATAGTCAATGAGCTGGTATGGCATTATTTAGGATATCGCTACAACTCCTCAACTAAACAATGGGATAACAGCCAAGTACCAACAGAATGGCAACAAGAGTATCCGCAACCACCAGACTTTATTGATAATCGTCCAGCAACAGTCAAGTTAACTCGCTCTATTGCTTCAGAAAATAAACAAATTCTTAAGGAAAAATTAGGATTCAAAGGTTACAAAATCGGTGAATTTGGCCCGCGACAAACACGTAGAGCCACAGCAGCTAATTGGCTACTAAGTTATCTACAACAAACTACTCAGTAGGTCAACCCCTTCGCTTAATTCAAAATGACGCTCTCTACCAGACGCTAAAAGCGAACGCGGACTTGCTACCGCTGCGAAGTGCAAAATTCACGTATTACAATAGACCTCTTGCAAAAGTCGGATACTCGCCAGAAAATTTATTTTCTGGCTGATAACTCAAGTCGGTTTCAACCGACTAATAACAGTATTTTTAGTCCGTTGAAACGGACTTTTGCTATTAGGCAGAGACTTGAGTCTCTGACTCTGACGGTTCAAGTATTTTTGCAATAAGTCTAATCCCCATAAATAAATAATGGTGCTTGTATCCTTTTATTCTTCGGTCAACAAAGACACGCACTTAACTATACTTGCAACTTAAATCCAGGCAATACATCTTCTCCAGAAATAATTACTGGCATCTGTAGAACTTCCACAGCCCTTCCTATTCGGTAAATTTCTACTTTTGCATCCTGGTGATTAATCAGCCAACCCAAACGCAGCCCATTTTTGATGTATTCCTGCATTTTCTCTTGGATTGGTGCTAGTCGGTCTGTTTCAGAACGCAGTTCAATCACAAAGTCGGGTACAAGTGGGGGAAATTTTTTTCGTTGTTCTGGCTCTAAAGCTTCCCACCGTTCCAACTTTACCCAAGCAGCATCAGGAGAACGTTTTGCACCATTAGGTAGTATAAAAATAGTTGAAGAACTAAAAACTTTGCCTAATTTAGCTTGACGATTCCAAATTTCTAAATCAGCTATCAGTCCAGCTTCTAGATTTCCGCTTTCTCCTCCTACTGGTGGCACAATGATTAATTCTCCTGCTGCATTCATCTCCAGGCTTAAATCACGATTAGCAATACACAATTGATAAAATTGCTCATCGCTTAAATGAGCAATCGCTTCTAGATTTAGCACAACAGTATTCATTTAACCTTTCCTGTGCGTTTGCTGCTAACATCAGTTAGCTTTGCTTAAGAGTTTAGCTCTGATATTCTGCATTAAGTTAAGATTAGATTTCTTTGCAACAATTATTAGAAGTGTCACGGTAGTACTGCCAATTCTAAATCTCAATTCTAAATTAGTATGAGTCTTAGCCTGTGCATGATTGTCAAAAACGAAGAAGCATCTCTGCCTAAATGCCTTAGTAGTGTCAAAAATGTTGTTGATGAAATGGTAGTATTGGATACAGGCTCAAGCGATCGCACTCCTAATATTGCTCAACAATTTGGTGCAAAAGTTCATCAGTTTCAATGGTGTAATGATTTCAGTGTTGCTCGCAATGCAGCTCTAAAATATGTCACTGGCAATTGGGTTCTGGTGTTAGACGCTGATGAAACTCTAACACCAGAGATTGTGCCACGGTTACAAGAAGCGATCGCAACAGAAGAATATCTCTTAATCAGTCTCGTTCGTCAAGAAGTTGGTGCAGAACAATCTCCTTATTCTCTAGTTTCTCGATTATTCCGCAATCATCAAAATATTCGCTTTGAACGTCCTTACCATGCTTTAGTAGATGACAGTGTTTCGAGGATTTTGAGTCAAGAACCCCATTGGCAGGTAGGTTATTTAACGGGTGTAGCAATTCTCCATTCAGGATATCAAAAAAGTGCGATCGCTCAAAACAACAAATACGCCAAAGCAACGGTAGCGATGGAAGAGTTTCTCGCAACTCATCCCAATGACCCCTATGTTTGCAGTAAATTAGGGGCGTTGTATGTAGAAACTGGGAAAATTGCCCAAGGCATGGAGTTGCTGAAACGAGGTGTGGCTGCTGGTGAGGAAAACTATGATATTTTATACGAACTTCACTATCATTTAGGTATTGCCTACAATCATTTAAAAAATCCCCAACAGGCTATTTCCCACTATCGAACTGCCATCAAGTTACCAATTTATCCCATCCTCAAATTAGGAGCCTACAACAATTTGGGCAACTTACTCAAAGCAACGGGAGATTACAACAACGCAAAAACTGCTTACGCTACAGCTCTCAAGATTGATCCTAATTTTGCAGCCGGACATTATAACCTAGGGATGACATTAAAAGCCTTGGGTTTGTTTACAGATGCGATCGCCTGTTATCAAAAAGCGATTAAATTAAACCCCAGCTATGCAGAAGCATATCAAAACTTAGGAGTAGTTTTGCTAAAAATTGGCCAAGTCCAAGCTAGTTTAACAGCCTTTAAAAACGCGATTCTCCTTCACGAACAACAAAATCCAGCAGAAGCGCAGCGATTACGCCAAGGGTTGCGAGAAATGGGATTAGGGTAGAAGAATTGGGAATTCGTAATGACGTTGATATTGAACGCCTTGCTCCCCTTGCGCGTAGTTTTGGTTTTGGCATTCATACGTACAGAGAAGAAATTGTTAGTCTTAATCAAAGAATAAGTTATTGTAACCACATCTTACATATTTTATTCTCCTTAGAAAAGCAACCTTTCTTAAAGGTTAAGTTTTCGTTGGCAAGTCCTTCGACTAACTATTTAGATTAGCCGAGTTATTTTCCATTTTCTAAACTTTTCAAAGTTAATTCGACTTATTCGAGTTAAAAACTCAGTCTTTTTAGCTAAATACTGCTTAAAAACTTTCTGCCCCAGTCTAATTAATTATCATCATTAGAGGAGAGCAAAATGCAGTTTGAAACAGTAGAAAACGTTCGTAACCGCTGGGATACTAAAGAGCTTTTACAATTTGACGAGCGTGATCCTTGCTATACCTGGCTTTTTCCGCTTGCATTAGGTGAATTTGATCCTAGTGTGATCTGGCGTCCGACTGATATTCCGCGACTCCAAGATAATTTGACACTATACGTTCATATCCCCTTTTGTCGATTCATTTGCAGTATGTGTCCATTCACCCACGAACCTCTCAGCCACAGAGATTTGGGTTCTTATGTAGACGCGCTCTGCAAGGAAATTCGGTTTTATGGTAATTTGCCTGGCATAAAATCGCGTTCCGTTACCACATTATATTTTGGTGGTGGCACTGCTAGCAGTTTGACAACAGACCATCTCGAAAAGATTCTGACTGAGTTGCGGCGCTGGTTTTCTTTCAGCAAGGATTGCCAAATCACCCTTGAATGTCACCCAAGGACAGTAGATAAAGAATACCTAACTAGAGCGTGGGAACTTGGTGTTAATCGCGTGTCATTTGGAATCCAATCGTTTCAACAGCGCTTTATCGACTCGCTAAAGCTTCATCAGAAGGTTGAACAAAGCCAGCAAATCCTGACTGATGCCCTATCAGTAGGTTTCAATACAGTAGCTATGGACTTGATGTTCCGACACGCAGACCAAAGCCTCAAGGATCTTGAGCAAGAAATAGATACCGCATTAGCGATTGGTGTTCAGGGCATTAGTACATATGCTCTTGATCCTGAGATCCGGGAACTCAAGGGAATAGCCAAGAAACAGAAGTCAGTTAATGTCGAAGGAGAGATGTATTACTTTCTTCACGACAGACTGCACGCAGAGGGCTTTGTCCACGTCGCGCAGCCAGATTACGCTAAATCAGGACACGAAAATCTGCAACTTAGAGATCTCTGGGGGGCCCCGCAGGCAGAAAATCTATCTTTAGGAGCTGGGGCTTTTTCAGAAAGCTTCAACGGTGTGACTTGGGCCAACGTCCACGATTCAGAAACTTATGTAGAAATCATCAATCAAGAGAGAGTACCAATTTTGATGGGACAAGTACACACGTGGGATGACGCAGTAGCACGTTATCCAGCTTTGGGTGTTCGTTGTCTCAAGTTCTCACTAGAACCATTCAATAGGATTTTTGGAGTGAATTTTCAGGAACTGTATCGACTTGAACTGTCGGTACTTTTAGAGAAAGGGTGGCTGGAAATACAAGGAGACACTCTCATAGTTACCAGACATGGCAAGTTCTTCATCGATAACATCTCTAAGACATTTTTCAACCTTCGTAATCGCGGCAAATCACAACTATGGGCAGTTCAACTCGAAAGACTTAAGCCAAAGAAAACGTGGAGCCAGCAAGAGCTTCTAACCCTTGTTGAAAAGGAAACAACTTTCCATACATCTGCCTACTAATTAAGGTCAGCAATTCCCTCAGTTCCATACCAAGGATATTTATTGGAGTGTACTATGAGCCAACAGCACTATGCTTTACCTGAGATTGAAACAGTTAAAGCCACATCGGCCTCCTTTTCAACAACTGCACTAATTAACTTACTAGAAGATGAAGCGTACATTGCTGATGATCCAGCAACCAAAGCAGCCCAGGCACTAGCGTTATTTAACTGCGATTCTATCTCGATCGAGAGTATTATGAAGCGGGCAACTGTGCGTGTTGGAGCAGTAGCGATAGAAAAAGAGACTTTTGTGCCAATCTTCGTGACCAACTACTGCCAATCGGAATGCAAAATGTGCGGAATGCGGCAAGGTAACTCTAAACTGATCAGAAAGTTCTCTGGTAAGAAGAAGATTGAAGAACAACTTGCCATCTTACGGGAAGTAGATGGTGTCTCAGGTGTAGGATTTCTCACTGGCGAATATCAAGATAAATTTACGCGCTACACGAATGCATTCTTCACCGGCTGGGCGATTAACACAGCACTCCAACTAGGATTTGAAAAGATTTTCTTCAACATTGGCAGCATGACACCAGATGAAATAGAGGTCATGAGTGAGTGGCTACCTCAAGGTGAAGAGAAAATCACTATGTGCGTATTCCAAGAAACCTACAACCTGGAAAAGTATAAAAAATTCATGGGTGAAGACTCAGGAGAAATCCCCAAAGCCGACTTTTGGCGACGCATTGATTCTTTCGATAACTGGCTTGATGCTGGTTTTAGAACTGTGAATCCTGGCTTTTTAGTTGGTTTGCATGATTCTCAAGAGGAGTTAGTAAATATTCTGCTTCATGTCGAGCATTTAACTAGTCGAGGAGCTAAAATCTATGTCTCATTACCACGCTTACGGCCTGCACTCGGTGCTTCAAATCGAACGGTTGTTTCCGACAGTACCTATATTCGCTTAATTGCCACAGTAGCTTACTTTACACCCCAATCAGGGATAGTATTGACAACACGAGAGGATATGGAATTCCAAGACAAAGTGATGCCGTTTGCTCGCACACTCAGTCCTGGTAGTCCGGATGTTACACCCTACCGATGGCAAGAAGAAGCGCCGAACGATGAACATTCATCGCAATTCTTAATTCCAGACCACCGTCGTCCCAAAGATATTCTCAAGCGACTGGCTGACAACGGTTATAAGTTTAAGTATTTTGAACCAAAACAGCTAACTAGAATTCCTGTTGTTAAGTAAGCGTGCAAAATAAATAGTTAAGAAAGGCAAGTCTTAACAGGGAAAGAATACAGCGAGTTTAGTCTGGTTGAAAAATAGACAATGACAGAAGTAAAAACTAACAACGGACTATCTGCGATGCAGTTAGCACAAACTATCGGTAAATTTTGGGGTAAGAACGACATGACTGGCTTTGTGTCGTTGTTTGATCCAAACGCCATGATAGTTCATCCCTTCTTTAAAGAGCCAATCTCTCCACAGATTGCTGCCGATGTCATGAATGCCACCGTCTGCGGGGTGACGATGTATCGGGGATTTGTCTTACAGTCAGGCGAGGGTGATGGCAAAAGCGATGTGATTGAGATGTATTTTGATGAAACAGGTGATGTTGCACCATACAAACCTGCCTATGTTGGACGCATGGCAGTGCAAGCACAAATTAAAGATCATCAGTTCACAAAGCTTGTGGTTCATGGATATGATTTAATTAATCAAAATCCCACGAGAGTTTGGCCGCTAGAGCGCATAGACGTTGGAGAAGTCACAACACAAGAAATTACAGACCGCATTGCTCAAGCATGGGGAAGCAATGATATGCAAACCTTTGTTTCCCTATTTACTGAGGATGGTCTGATTATGCATCCACTTTTTAAAGCTCCAATTACACCAGAGATTGCATCGGACGTATTAAATACAGCCATGCGAGGGATATCAATACCGCAAACACCCAAATTAATTACGGGAGACGGCTCTGGCGAGTATGATGTTGCAGATATATACGTCTATGAGACAGGACAAGAGTGTGGATACAACCCAGATACTATCGGTATCATGCACCTGACTGCAAAGATCGTCAACCATAGAATCAAAGAACTGTATGTTCACGGCTACACGCCAGCGCCTGCTTATTTCTTGAGACGAACTCCTCTTTTACTTGAATCTCAAGTTAAAGAGGGAGAATTTTTGTGGTTTACAAACCAGCACATACCAGAAGTAACTATCAATGCCAGAAAGGAACAAGCAAATGAAGCGTAATGGTCAAGAATTATTTCCACTTTTGCAATTTTTTGCTTTCAATCGTAGACTTACCTATGACCTTTTAGAGCAGCTAACTGAAGCAGACCTACAGCGTCAGTGGCCGCGACCTGGATTAGATACTTTCTCCAAGCACTTCCAAGAAATGGCTAGTGTTCAACTTGCTTTTATCTCAGCTATGACGACGGGAGCAACTGGAGTGATGGATTTCTCGTCAGTGCCTGATGTTTCTGCCTTTGGGCAAGAGAATGACAAAGAAAAGCTGAAACACTTGTTAGCTATGGCAGATCAAAAGTTAGAAGCGGCTCTCAATGGTGAAGTGAACGCAGTAGTGAGATGGGATGATATCGAAATTCCTGTGGAAGGACATTTGAATAACCTAGTATCACATGAAGTATTCCATCATGGTCAAATGACGCTGGCGCTTTATTTATTTCAACTACCTATTCCAGACAGTTGGCGTTTTAATTGGGCACTGCCACCATCTTTATCGAACTAAGGCATCAAGTAAAAATAAGTAGTGCGAGCATCTTGCTCGCGCGGGCAAGATGCCCGCACTACAAATATTAAATTGTTCAACTTATTTTTACACGAATCCTAAGCAAGCTGAGGCTAGACTATGACAACATATACTCATTCAGTTTCTAGCGATAAATACTCCACGCTGCATACAACCGTTTTGGGTATGGAATTGCGTAATCCAGTCATCGTTGCCTCTGGAACGATGACGGATACTATATTGCAGATACGCAAAGCGATTAACGCAGGTGCCGGTGCTGTTGTCACTAAAACTATTTATTATGGGCGACGGTCTTCTGCTACAGAGAAGATCCATCATCTCCCTACAGGAACAATGAACTCTACCACTTACTCTTGGAAGCAACTTGAGCAGTGGTTTGTTGATTTAGCTGCCATGCAGCAAGCATCGCTACCTATCATCGTCAGTATTCACGCCGAAAACCCGGCGCTGCTTGGGGAGCTAGCAGCCCGCATTGCAGATATATGTATGTATCCCTTAGAATTGGGGATTTCTTGTCCCAACGATGTAACTTACTCAACCCTAACTCCAAATGTTGTATATGCTTATACGAAAGCGGTGAAAGCGCGAGTCAATGTGCCTATATCTGTGAAGCTGACTGCAACTGACAGTATTCTCGATCTAGCTCATGCATCTCTTGAGGCGGGCGCTGAAGCATTGAGTTTAAGTGATACACTGCCAGCGATCGCACTTCATCAAGATCAGCCATTATTGCTGACGGGAGGAGTAGCTGGTTACTCTGGGCCAGGAATTAAGCCTATTGTCCTAAATTCTATATATCGTCTCCGGGAAGCAGGGCTACAATGCCCCATTTTGGGGATTGGTGGCGTAGAAAATGCCCATGATGTGTTGGAATACATCCATCTTGGTGCATCTGCCGTACAGATGCATACTGCGCTCATGCATTCAGGTGTGGAATTAGTAGGTGAAATTGTGGCTGAACTTTCAAACTGGTGTTTGCAAAATCAGACTCAGGTTGTAAACCAAATTGGACGCGCTTTAACCAATGGTTGATACACACAACTTTGCACTAGCAACAACTGAACAAGCAGGTAATCTTTTGCAGCAAAAGATTCTTTTTCTGGCAGTGGGATCTACTGAACAACATGGCCCACATTTGCCCTTATCGGTTGACTGCGACATACCTCAAGCCATCTGTGAACAAGTAGCAATTCGCCTGGGAGGCTTGGTTGCACCCGCCATCCCGTATGGTGCTAGGTCACTGCCGCAAAGTGGAGGTGGAGCAGGATTTCCAGGCACAATCTATGTGCGTGGCAGCACATTGATCGACTATATATACGACATTCTCCGTTCTTATGTGGCATCAGGCGCACGCCGGATCGTGATTGTCAATGGACACTATGAGAATGAAGGGCTGATATTTGAAGCAGTTGACTTACTCCGAGAAGCAGGAGTACTCGATGGTGTATCTCTGATGGCGTTGAGCTGGTGGTCTGTTCTAGATTCGGCTTTCGTAGCTAACGTATTTGGTAGTAGCTTTGTCGGTTGGCACGCAGAACACGCCAGTTTGGTTGAAACTTCTTTGATGCTTTTTCTTAAACCTGCTGCGACACACGATATTCGTGTAAATCATGCAACCCCGCCAGAGGCTGGAATTTTGTTGCATCCGGTTGCCTCAGAAAGTGTGTCATGCCGTGGAGTGCTTCACAGAACATCGGAGGCATCTGCTGAACGCGGTCAGACTCTTTTCGAGCAAATTACAAAGGAATTAGCTAGCAGAATTACTAAGCACATGGAGGTATTTTCTCAGTACGCGGTTAAGAATTAGCTCAGAAGAGATAGGAAAAAAAGTGGAAAACTTAAGCAAAAAAATTAGGGCGATCGCCCAACGTGCCGCGAATGAATGCCCATATTATCGCACTCTTTACTCTCAGGCTGGCATTGACATCAACTCGTTTTCAGATTTAGAGGATTTTGCACAACTACCGATCGTCACGCCTATAGATTTATCTACGAATGCAAACTTGTTTAAATCACAGACAGCAGATATTTATCGAGTCACTAGCAGTAGTGGCACAATCCAATCACCAAAAACATTGTTTCGCACAGTTCAAGATACAAAAACCAGCGTCGAGGTGATGTGCCGTTTGTTCTCACTTGCTGGATTGGAGGCTGGTGATAGTTTGTGGATAGGTCAACCATTCGATCTGGCTCACTTAGGTTACATCAGCTTAGAAGCGTGCCAAAAATTGAGTGTTTTGGCCATTCCTGGCGGACTGTCTGTTACAGACCAAAGGATGATCAATTTACTGGCGTTTTTCCAGCCGAACGCTATCTTTACGTCACCTTCAAGGATGTGCCAAATAACTCAGTACTACTTGCAAAGCGGTGAAAAACCACCAAAGATTGCGAAGATTTTGCTTGCCGGCGAACCCTGTTCAGCAATCCAGCGATTCCAAATTTGCGACTTTTGGCAGATTGAGCCGCATAATCTGTATGGAAGTGAAGAAACAGATGGTCTGGCTGGTTCTTGCTCTCAACACTCAGGACTCCATTTCATGGACGATTTGTATTATCTGGAGCTAGTCGAACCTGGAACCAACAAAAAAGTTCCTGATGGACAAGCTGGAGAAGCAGTAATCACTTCACTTTATTTTCAAGGAACGCCTTTAATCCGTTATCGCCTTGGCGATATTATCGAACCGATTCCTGGTCAATGTCGTTGTGGTAAAATATGGACGAGAATTAAGGTCATTGGGCGCAGTACTCAAGCACTTTTTCTCTATGACGGTATCAAACTCTATTCCCATCAAATTCGCTCTGCTTTAACGTCTATCGATCCACAACTAACTACCTACCAAGCAGTATTGCGACGAGGTATTGATGGAGCAGATGAAATTGAAATAGTGACTGTAGCTGCTGCTAATGTATCGCCAGCTATGCACAACAAAATAGAAGAGGCATTGTGGTCGTCATCGCTCGATCTGGCCGCAGCTAAGGATATTGGCAAGTTGCGGCTGCAATTTAATCCCAATGGTGAGATGTTCATGACGTTGCGCGGCAAAACACCAGAAATTGTTGATCTGCGTGAAAATAAAGAGCATGAATTTGTCAAAGGAGAGCGAGGTTGACTTCATCTGAAATTGAACCTATATCATCAGTCCCAGAAATCATTGCCTATTTCCAGACCATAGGTAGTGAGTCACACAAAAAAAGTTTAGGGCGCTTGGGGGTACAGACTGATACTGCAATTGGGATACCTGTGCCAACAATCCGTAAGCTGGGAAAGAAAATCGGTCGTAACCAAAAGTTGGCACTAGATTTATGGAAAGCTGGTTTGCACGAAACAAAGCTGTTAGCAGTTTTAGTAGCAGAACCAGAGGAAATGTCTGAGGTAATTGTTGAAAAATGGTTATTAGATGTTGTTTCTTGGGATCTATGTGACCACTTGTGCAATAACCTAATTATTTACATTCCTGCTTGTGTTGAAAAAATTTCGGTCTGGGCAAAAGATCCAAGGGAGTTTTTCCGGCGAGCAGCTTTTTCGGCGATCGCTATGATCATGATTCACCACAAAAATATCCCCGATGAGCAGATTGATGACTATCTCTTATTAATTCGTGACTACGCTAATGACTCAAGAAATTACGTCAAAAAAGCTGTTAGTTGGGCTTTACGAGAAATTGGTAAAAGAAGCTTTTATGCTCAGGAAAAGGCAATAATACTAGCTGCTGAACTTAGTCAATCAACTAGTAGTGCTGAGCGTTGGGTAGGAAAGGACGCATTGAAGGAATTAGAAACCTTGGTAGCAGTACCCGAACGTCGTCGTCTTGTACCATCTCATACAACAATGGGCAAAAAATATAAATAAAAAATCTCTGAATTAAACAAATAAAGGAGAGCAAAAAATGTTGGATCAACACAATCATCATAAAATTAAAAATATTGTTATTGTAGGTGGTGGTACAGCTGGGTGGTTATCTGCGGCTTATTTAAGCAAAGCCTTAAACGCAACTAAAGAGAATAATTGCCATATTACTTTAATAGAATCTTCAGAAATTCCTACAGTGAGGATTGGGGAAGCAACAATTCCCACTATAGTTAATACATTTAAGTTTTTAGGAATATCTGAAGCTGAATGGATGGCGAGATGTAATGCTACATTTAAGCTGGGAATAAAGTTCGTTAATTGGTCTGGCTTATCTGAAAATGATGTATTTTGGCATCCAATTGCCCAATGGCTATTTACTCAAAAAACAGATACTACCATCCTCCATCATTGGCTCAAAACTAAGTTTAATGGCAATGCTGAGTCTTTCTATTCCAGTTGTTTTGAAACTGTTTCTTTATGCGAAGCCCAAAAAGCTCCTAAATATAAGGATGACCCAGAATATGCTTGGAGGGTCGAATATGCCTATCATTTTGATGCCGGACAGATAGCTAATTTCTTAAGAGAAAAAGCCACATCCCAAGGAGTCAAACAAATTATCGATAATGTCAGAGATGTCTGTTTAGATGAGCGAGGATTTATTAGTCACGTATTAACTGAAAAGTATGGTACTATTTCTGGTGACTTATTTATCGATTGTTCCGGTTTTCAGGGATTATTAATTAATCAAGCACTCCAAGAACCCTTTGTTTCGTATTCAGACTATCTTTTTTGTGACAGTGCCATCACTATGTCAATTCCCTATGAACAGGATGATCCTTATAATCAAAATCATGGGGGCATTAATTCTTACACTACGGCAACCGCATTAAGTTCAGGATGGACATGGAATATTCCTTTAGTTACGAGGACTAGTCATGGCTATGTTTATTCCAGCAAATTTATCTCTCAAGCAGAAGCAGAAGTAGAATTTATCAAACACTTAAATGGATATTCTCATCAAGCCAGATATATAAAGATGAGGGTGGGAAGAAATCGAAATAGTTGGGTGAAAAATTGTGTCAGTATAGGGTTAAGTAGTGGATTTATTGAACCTTTGGAATCTACAGGTATCTATTTAATAGAAGCTGCTTTAAATCACTTGATTCATAACTTTCCTAATCGTCTATTTCACCAAAAAATCACCGAAAACTATAATAGGATTATGCAAAAAGAATATGAAGAAATCCGAGATTTTATAATTATGCACTATTGCTTATCCAAGAGAGAAGATAGTCCATTTTGGCAAGCAAATAAGCATCATTCAGCAATTCCAGATACATTGCAAGAAAAATTAGAACTTTGGCGAGAGATGTGGCCTTATAACACTAGAGAAATAGTGGGTTTATCATTTCCTGATTATTCTTACATTTGCATATTAGCTGGTATGGGATGTTTTCCTAAAAATAGCTTGCCCCTTTTAGATTATCAGGATTCAGTAGAGCAAATGTTATTAGATGTCAAAAATGAAGCAGAAAAATTAAACTCCACACTTCCTGTTCATGGTGATTATCTCAAGCAGCTATCGAGAAAAAGTTTAGACAATAAATATTTCAGTACAACTTTGTAGAAATAGAAAGTATTTAAAATAATGTACTAGTAGTTCACCAACCTAAAATTGCTAGTTGGGGGTTGGGAGTAGGTAGCAGAAAAATGTTTTTTCTTTTTACCAAATTTTTGGATGCCCAGCAAATGCGATCGCTAAATTATTTTCCATAATGACTAGCGTAATTGCTAGCAGCAAAAACAAAAGCTAGTTAGTACATCTGAGTTGTCAAGAATTTCGTTTTAGCACTTTAGTCTCTTCACCAGAGGCTACCTCAATTAGTTTAAGGAGTAGAAAATGGTAAACATGATGCCTGCTAGAGCAGAGAATACCTGGAAAGTTACTTATCCAGAAGATTGTATCAAGTACATTGAAGCTTTTCGACGACACTATTGGGATCATCAAGGTACTTGCAAACTGTTGCATGAATTCTTTTCGCAGCAAGGTAACGTACACAGTGTGTGTGAGCTGGGAAGCGGTGCCGGCACTAACTTAATTTACCTTGATGATTATGGATATCAATGCTTTGGGTACGATAGCAACCAAGAATCCATCGTACTTTCTCAAAGACGAGCTGAGTCTAACGAAAAAAATATTGAGTTCAACTTGCTCGACTTTTCCAAAAACTTGCCTAATTGCCAGTTCAACGCTGTAGTATCGCTGTTTGTGCCAATTTCGCTTGAAGACATGGAGAAACTTGCACAAAGTTGCTTACAAATTTTAAAACCGGGTGGTTACTTTGCGTGTATGTTGCTGGCAGTGCTACCAGAATTTGAGGCTATACCGGAACACAATGTCACAAACACTGAATTTTTAGAAGTTGATGGTACATCAGTAATCAGATTCAACTACTACAAAAAATCTGGTGATCAGATTCAGTACGATGGAGTTTACTTTGCTGGCGAATCTCAAGGGCCACGGATGTTTCAAGACCGCGATCGCTACGATCTTCTAACTAAAGAACAAATGTTGAAAATTGCCGACACAGGCTATCGACATATATATCGAACCAGAATCCAAGGTAAGCCAGACCAATGCCCACCTATGACCTACGAAGTAATAGATTTCTTCCAGAAAAACTAAAAATACTTGCTTCATCGTTTGTATTACAACGCATTGTTGAGGAGAGAAACCGTGATAGAGGTGATAGAGAAAGTCAAAGATCAGAAGTTGTCATTACTGACTCAAGAAATGTCAGCTACTACGATTCTCGGTATCGGTGTTGGGTTAAGTCAGCTAAGCCAAATCATTATCGGTATGACGGATACCGTCATGATGGGATGGTTTGGCGCCCAAGCCTTGGCAGCAGGTTCTCTAGTGAACTCCCT
This sequence comes from Desmonostoc vinosum, assembly GCF_059505385.1. NCBI lineage: Bacteria > Bacillati > Cyanobacteriota > Cyanophyceae > Nostocales > Nostocaceae > Desmonostoc > Desmonostoc vinosum. The sequence goes on along the minus strand of NZ_JCACKM010000093.1, from coordinate 12,942 downwards.
ATTTCTCTTATTGTTTCTCTTCTTTACAGGCGTGTTGCACGCAACGGCTCCGATGATGGGTGCAGCCCTTGGGCAATTACGTCTTAGAGACATTTCCACCACTTTGAACCACGGAAATTATCTAGCTTATGGGATGACCGCCATTATGGCGTTGTTCGCTCTGGTGATGGAGCCATTTTTATTGTTACTTGGGCAGCAGGAGCAGGTAGTTGAAATCGCTAAAACATATACCTACTGGCTAATTCCGGGCTTTCTGCCATCCCTATTATTCATTGTAATCAGGGTCTTTCTCACGACTGTAGGTGATGTTGTAATTCTAGGATGCGTTTCGCTCATTGGCGTTTTTATTAACGGCTTGACAAATTACGCATTCATGTTTGGGGTATTTGGATTCCCGACTCTCGGTGCCCCTGGTTGTGCTGTCGGCACTAGTTTAACCAATACGCTAATGGTTGTTGCGGTAGCGCTATTAATGCGTTATCGCCCCAGAATAAACCGCGTTGTATTCTGGACAAAAGCACAACATTTTAGGCCCGATCTCCTGCGTGCCATCCTTTCTCTAGGTCTTCCGATTGGATTTGTTTTATTCTCGGAACATATTACATTTTCAGGGGCTGGGTTGATCATGGGAGTATTAGGCACCGATCAGCTTGCTGCCTTCTCTATTACCCTTCAATGGATAGCTGTTTTTTATATGCTACCAATAGGCTTTTCCCATGCAGCTACTACTAGAATTTCCCTTGCCATAGGTCAAAAAGATACTCAATTAATCAAACAAGTTTTCATGACCTCTATTGGGTTAGCAACTATTTATGGACTCATTTGCCTAGTTGCGATGATTATGTTTGACCAGTCTATGGTTAGCTTGTTAGTGAAGGAAGATTTAGAGCAGAATCGTACAGTTGTAGAACAAGCTACAGTCTTTATGAGGTGGGCGGCAGTACTCCAACTAATCAATGGTTTGATTGTTGTTTGTGCTGGAATATTGCGAGGATTTAGAGAAACCAAAACACCAATGTTATTAGTTTTTGTTCTGTACTGGATTTTGGGTCTTGGTAGTGCAATAATACTTAGCACCAGATTTGGCAGCACTGGGATTTGGGCTGGAATTCTCTTCAGTTTTTCGGTGACTTTATTTGGTCTAATTCTCACATTACTGTCGAAGATGAAAGACCTACCTAGTATCATTTTTCAGATTTCTTTAGAAGACCAAAAAGTATTCTCCAGCTTCTAAAGTATGTTTGCAGACTTATAGCATTCAAATTCAAGATTGAAGTTCTTTTAATGTCGAGAATAATTTTAAGGAAGAATGTATGAACTATCTAAAAGAAATGAAGGCTGATGAACTTGCAGAAGCTATTGGCAAAGCTTGGCTACAGAATGATGCCACAACCTTTATTTCTCTTTTTTCTGAAGATGCTCAGATTGTTCATCCCTATTTTAAGCAGGCGGTCGCGCCTAGCGTTGCTATTGAGGTAATCAACGCAACTGTTAAGCCCACAACAATTATGCGAAAGGCAAAACTACTTTCTGGAACGGGTGAAGGTAAAGATGACGTAATGGAGCTTTTGTTTGAAGAGAGCGGTAATGAAATTGGGCGAGAACTTGGTCATATTGGAGAAGTCGCTGTCACTGCTGAAATTAAGAATCATCGCTTCACTAAATTAATTGTTCATGGTTTCGATGTTAAAACTAGCTCCAATTCCACAGATCAAAATATCTATACTCGACGTGACATCGGTAAATTAACCTCCAAAGAAATCGCCAGCATATTAGCTCTGTGTTGGGGCAGCAATGATATGGATACATTTGTATCGTTATTCTCATCCGATGCCAAGATTGAGCATCCTGGTCTGGATGGCGAGGTGACTCCACAAGTTGTCGCTGATATCATGAACGCTGATGTTAGCGTGACCAGTAAACTCAAGAGTTTTACTCTACTCCAAGGAGATGGTTCTGGTAAAGAGGACTTAATAGAACTAGAGTCTGATGAAACTGGTAAGGAAGCTGGGTATGCTACAAGGCATACTGGTACTATGACAGCTACGGTCAGCATTAAAGCACATCGAATAGCTCATCTCTGGGTTCACGGTTATCAAGTTACTGATACTGAAAAGCACGCTTCACCCCAATTTGATTGATTATTTTGAGATGAATTATAAGAACATCTCAGCGCAACTTGCAAAATAAAAGGTAAAGGAAAGTGAGAGATAACAAAGGTAAAAGCTTTTCTATAACTCATAAACTTCACAATAAATTTCTCTGTTATCAAGGTAATGACTTAATTATTGGTAGTGAAGGTCAAGATTTGATCCGAGGCAGAGAGGGTAATGACTTCATCATAGGCGGTGATGGGAATGACAAGTTATTTGGAGGTTTAGGCAATGATTTTCATGATGGTGGTCAAGGTAAAGACTTGATTTTAGGTGGATTGGGAAATGATTTTTTGTCAGGACAAGACGGTGATGACAAGTTGTTTGGAGGTTCAGGCAATGATTTACTTAGAGGCGATGGTGGTCAAGATATTCTTGTAGGTGGTACTAGTAACGACCTCTTGGTTGGTGGTGATGGGGATGATCTTTTGTTCAATAGTTCTGGCAATGACTTTTTAGAGGGTGATGGAGGAAGCGATCGCTTTGTCTTAGCACCGATTTCAGGATTTAATCTCATTTTTGATTTTCAAGATGGTCTAGATTCTTTGGTCTTAACCGGGGGGTTAAGCTTTGAAAAACTGTCAATTGAACAGTTGCTTACCAATACTGTAATCAGTGAAAAAAGTACAGGTAAATTGCTTGCTTTTCTTCCTTTTGTGCCAGCTAATTTACTCACAAACAAAGATTTTGTCGTGGATAATAACTTGATAGCGAGATATTTATCTAATCAACACGATGAGAACTTCGGAAAAAGTCAAACAAATCACCAACCTCAAACTAGTATTCCAGGTCTTAATATCCTAAAAGGTAATGCCAGAAATAATCAGATTCAAGGTAGTACAGAAACCGATTTAATTAGTGGTGGTGGTGGTGAAGATCAACTTTTCGGAAATCAAGGGAACGACTTTCTGAGTGGTGATGACGGCGACGATCAAGTTTTTGGTGGTGAGGATGACGATGCACTCAACGGTGGTAGGGGTGACGATTTTTTAGTTGGAGGTATGGGTAGGGATTTTCTTCGCGGCGATAGTGGTAACGATCAACTCTTTGGGGAAACAGATAATGATGTCCTCACTGGTGGTGATGGTGAGGATCTTCTAATTAGCGGCGAGGGCAGCGACATTCTTGATGGTAATGCAGGTAATGACATACTCATTGGTGGTGCGGAGTCTGATCTTCTTCATGGGAGTGCTGGTAATGATTTGATTGATGGTGGTCTAGGCAGTGATTTTCTGACTGGTGGTTCTGGACGCGATTACTTTCTAATCACATCAAGTTCAGGAACAGATACGATCTTTGACTTTGAAAATGGTCTGGACTATTTTGTGTTGGGCGCAGGGCTAACATTTGATCGGCTCTCTATTGTCGCCTCTGGAAACAATGCTGTCATTAATCTTGCTGACAACGGTCAAGCGATCGTTAGTTTAATTGGTATTCAAGCCAACTTACTTACAGAGGCAGATTTCATTCTCTCGTGAGAGGTCAAACAAATCTAGTTTTATGTTTGCTATCTGGAGTAAGTAAAGCACAATTAGAATTATGCAAGGAGGAAATTAGATCATGGTCACGACTAGAAATAATTGGTATTACAACAAAGAATTAGATTCATTTATTTTGTTTGGATTAAGTCCAATTGTTGCTTTGTTTTTGGCACTCTTGATCTATTTGAAAGTACCTGATTTTATGGGGGCTATTATAGCAGGTGTAATTATCGATATTCCACACCAGGCTCAGACACATCTACTTTTGTTAGCGAATCCAAAAGAATTCGCTAAATTTAAGAGTCACTATTTTATTTCTGCTATTCTTATAGCAGTATTTTGTACTTTTTTTGCAGTAACAGGTAATATCCTCATACCAGTAACTGTATGGGCTTACTGGTTAATTATTCACATCATATTACAACATTTTGGAATTGCTACATTATATGCAAGAAAAGGAGGGTATTTTGGCGATACTTCAGATATTAAATACCTTGTTTTAATTGGCTCAATGGTTCCTATTGTTTACCGAATGGCTACGACAGGAATTACCTTTGGTACACCTATTAACGAAATACAAATTGTTACTCCTGCTATTCCGATCTTGATTCCTTTTATAATGTATATAGTTTTTGGAATCTTACTCATTAACTTTGTAATAAAAGAATTTCGAGCCAGGAAAGAATCAAAAGGCTATAACGCAATAGTTTATTCCATAATTGCTTATACCTTGATTTTATATAATGCATTCTTCCTTTTGGAAAGCAACTTAATTCTGTTTCTGTTGATTAGTACAGCCTTACATGCTATCCAATACCACTTGGTTGCTGGAAATAAAACGATAGCTGTTTTGAACTCTGAAGATGAGGATTACAGCAAAATAATGACATTGATTCGAGGTGGAATAAAAAGAATTGTTAGCAATAAATTTTCATGGTCACTATCAGTTCTTTTTCTAAGTGTTCTAGTTTTTTTGAGCAATGAAATTTCCTATGGTGTTATCCCATTAACTTGGGCGATGCAGCACTTTTATCTTGATGGTGTAATTTGGAAAAAACGGAAAGAGGAAAATTCTATCCCAGGGGAGTCTGTCCTAACCTTACCTCTTCAAAGCTAGCAAGCATAAGCTAATCTGCCTTTAACTTGCATAATCCTTTGCCTCAGAAAGACGCAAAGAGAAGTTGCGTGCGGGGGTTCCCCCCGTTGAGCAAACTTCGGAGGACGCGCTTAAGGGGAGACGCGGGGATGCAATTTGAATGATTATTAGCATAGAAGTCAAAAATAGGTCTGACTTTTCACCGGATGCGGAAAAGTCAGAAAAATAGGCTGAGTCAAGAGAACAAAATAATTAGGTAATTGGCAAGGATATAAAACTATGGAATAGACCTCTTGCAAAAGTCCTTCTTTGCGTTCTCTTCTCTGCGTCTGGGGCGCAGCAGTCGGTACAACTTTGGGAACCCCGACGCGAGTTGTTCATGGGGGAAACCCCCAAGACCACACTCGCTCTGCAACGCGCTGCCTTCTGCGTGTTAGCGTTCGCGAAGCGTCTCGTAGAGAAGCGGGGCGTAGTTCAACAAAAAAAATATTCATGCAAGAGGTCTAATGTTTAGCTTTCGCATTCTTTTAGCTATTGGAGCTAAAAGGAAATTTCCTGATACTAAATATTGTTGCGACCCGCTTTTCTCCAAGCTTGGGGTGTACTTCCATGATGTTGGCGAAACTGCCGGAAGAAATGAACCGCGCAATCATAACCGACTGCTTGAGCAATTTGCTCTACTTTATGATCAGTTTTCAAAAGTAAGGAACGTGCTGCTGCCATGCGGTAATCAATAATCCATCTTTGCACGGTTTGACCTGTTCGGCGTCGCACTAGGTGAGTCAGATAATTTGGACAGTAACCAACTGCAAAAGCTACATCGCTGAGGGAAATTGATCGGTAATAATTGGTTTCGATAAAGCAGAAAATCTTACTCAACAGCGGATCGAACAGGAAAGTCGAATTAAAAACTACAGGTCTTGTAGTGTCAGTTTCAAGTGCTTTTGGATTTAACAGAGGTGGTGCAGTGTAAAATTTTTGGAGAGTTGCTCGTTTTTCTAAACACGCTGCGATCGCTCTGAGTAGTTCATCTACCGTACAGGGTTGAGTAAGATAATCGTCTGCTCCCAGTTCCATACCTTTACGGACGTCTGTTCGAGTCCCTTTGGTAGTGACAAAAATCAAGGGAATGATTGCTGTCGCAGGGTTTTGGCGCAGCGTGGTTAAGACGGAGTAACCATCAAGTTTCGGCATCATAATTTCGCTGATTATCAAATCAGGTAAGTGTTCCTGTGCCTGCTGCACACCAATAAGACCGTTTTCAGCATCTATAGTATAGAAACCTTCAGCTTTAATGAATTCTAGAAAAAGGTTTCGAGTTGAGGCTCTATTGTCAATTACCAGAATTGTTTTCACCATTTTCTTTTCGATTCAAATACTAATGGATCTATTGGGTTTCAGTAGCAAGCGCGCAAAAAGTAGCGTTACCTCTTAAAATTGCTTTTTTATGACTTTTTCAGCAAACCCTACTTAATCGCGCTTCTTCAGCTACTGTAATATTTTGCGCTCTTTATTCGCTTGTTATGTGTTTACCCAGCTAGGTGCAAGATGTGAGTATTACTCTGTGAGGTTTGACTATTTTTAATCTGCTCCCAAGCTGCAATCGCTGAGAGTAAATTCTGCGGTAAGTGTTCGCTAGAAGCTTCGTTATATTGAACTGTACCCTCTTTACTAGTGAGGGTATAGGTGATGAAATCAGCCGCACCGCTGGGTGCAGGGTAACTTAAATTTTTGAAGTTACCAAATCTAAAACGTTCAAGCGCTCGCTGAAACCGTCGTACCTCCTCTAAAGAAACACGGCGAACACTACGTTCCGAATCATTAGCATCGCCAATCCGCACCCGAATCAATACTCCATCACTGCGTAAAACAGTCTCGTAGGTTCTACCTGTAATACCACCACTGGAGATTTCTCGAAATACTACACCAGCATCTAAAGGTGGCGGTAACTCACTTGGAGGAATTGGTACAGGATTCAGCTTACCTGCTTTGAGCGATTTGTTTGCTTTAATTTGATTTGCTGTTTCTGGCAATAAATTTGTAGAACCAGCAAAAGCACTGTTGAGTATGATCAATCCACTACCAACCGAAAAAATGGCAGTCAAAGCCCAAGCGGTAAAAATCTGTCGTTTCATAAGTCTTGTCATAAAAACACAATAAAATTCAGTAATCAGTTATGGTGTGCTAGCTAATTAGTGCTAGTCGAAGCGACTAACAAAAAAAGCGCAGCATAGAACTATAGACTCCACTATGACCAAATAATTCGTAATTCGTAATTCGTAATTACAAATTGGAGCAAAGCGACTTGACCAGCCGATTTGGAGCCTAGTTCACATATCAGAAGTAACTCAAAGATTTATGCAGCTAATATTTTGATTCGCCACACAGCGAAAGATTGAGCTTGTAGTTCAAGCCACCGAAGGGCACTATTTCCCAGTACCTAATACCCAGTTTCCAGTCCCTAATTATTTAAGCGTTAACAGGTTGCTGTTCAGATTCAGTCAACTGATTTTGAGGGACATCAAATCGAATGGAACTGGCTGCCCAATTTTTCAAATCAGGCGCTAGCCAGACTAGCTTGCAAAGAATTTCATCATTAGTCCACAGCACTATGGGGAATCGAAACTTTTTGCGGAACTCATCTCGCATGAGATTTGTACTGATAATTAATTGATTAATTGCGATTACAGATTCTAAACCCCTTATCATCAGTGCTTCCGGTTGAGTGGCACCAATTTTATGAGCAATAGTTGAGTACAGCGTTTGAGTTGTGGGTGTAAGTAGGATGTCTTGGATGTCTGCTGACGAAAATTCGATTAGCAAATTCAGTACTTGCTGCTGCTTTCTAACACTGTTACAACATGCCAATACCAATGAAAACTCTCCAGCCGATACCATTATTGCTCTTGCTAGTTTCTTGGTGGCTGCTGTAGTACTAAAAATGCTGTCCTGCGAATTACTTAGATTGATCATTAGACACCCTACTTTTATTTGAAGAGTAGCTGAGTAATACTAGTAAAATTACTCTGTTAACTGTGTACTCAAAAAAAGTCTCCGTAATTTAAACTATATATTTACTATAATACCTGGCATAATTCTACACAGCGTCGCAATGTTTAAGGATGTGGTGTGTTACCCCACATTTATTGTTAAGAAACTGTGTAGCAATGTCAGACGAGCATAAACGTCAACCAAAGTGATTATGGAAAATTAGTTGAGAAATTGTGGATGTACGGAGCGGTAAGCATTGGTTAACACTTACGCTTGTCAATATTTTCGGAATCGTTACAAATGTTCACAACTCAGTATATTCACACTAACAAGTTAAAATACATACTAAGTATAAACTAACTAATCAAAATTGGAAAGTAGGAGAAAACTGAGTTTTGCCGTCACATGAACCGATTTAGGGCTTACAAGAACTAGGGGAGTAGGGATGTAAAGGTATGAGGGAGAGGAAAATGCTCAGCCCCCGCTACCGTGCTTCAGCACTCAGCACTAAATAAGAACCAAACTCAGCAAGTTTGATGAAATCAGATTCAGAGAATAAATATCCCATCGCTTTGAAGGCAGCACTTCGACTTCGCTCAGTGACTGGAGCAGAGAAAGTCGTTTTGATTCGGTAAAATTGGATAACTCACTATTTGGGGTTCCCTTTACTTACGAATTACGATTTACGAATTAAGTTTATGAGTACGAAGAATGCGCCCGCTGTTGTAGTGCTAGGTCAAAACAGTGTGGTATTGGCACGGAAAATGCTGACCGTCTTACCAGGCGGCACACTATATGGTTTGGCAGGTCGAACATCAGATGTTGATGTCAGCTTTACGAATTTTGGCCAAACGCTGCGAGAATTGTTTGCTGAGGGGAAGCCACTAATTGGTATTTGTGCCGCAGGCATTTTAATCAGAACATTAGCTCCTATACTTTGTGATAAGCAGCAAGAACCGCCAGTACTAGCTGTAGCTGAAGATGGTAGCGCTGTTGTTCCCCTTTTGGGTGGACTTAATGGTGTGAATGATTTAGCGCGTCGCATTGCTGAGATACTAAATGTTAAACCAGCAATCACAACCACAGGCGATCTGAGGTTCCGCACAACGCTGTTGTCACCTCCACCTGGATATAATTTAGCCAATCCAGACGATGCTAAGACATTTATCTCAGATTTACTGGCAGGGGCGCGAGTAAAACTAGAGGGTACAGCACCGTGGTTAAGTAATAGTCAACTACCCATAGACTCTGATGGAGATTTAACAATTCAGGTTACTGAACGTTTGGTAAATCCTACACCCAACCGCCTTGTCTATCACCCAGCAACTATAGCGATCGCCATCAATAATACTACTAATGAAGATGAGACTGTAACATTAATCCAGCAGTCACTAGCGGCTGCGGGACTTACTTCGGTATCAGTCGCTGGGATATTCGCACCCATCACCATCGCCGCTAATCCAGCAATCCACGCTATAGCTGATACTTTTAGTGTGCCCGCTCGCTTTTTTACTCCCAATCAGCTAGAAATCTTGCTATCAAAAGGTTACAGTCTTGCTCAAGCAACAGCCCTCACCGCCACGGGTATACTCGGTCGGCTGATGACTTCCTCGTCCTCTGCTGTTGTGGCGGTTGCTATTGCCCCAGAACCAATTGACCCCAGCACTATAGGCCAGTCGCGGGGACGGTTAGCGATTATTGGCACCGGGCCGGGTGGATCAAAGTGGATGTCACCAGAAGTTCAAGAGATACTCAAATCGGTAACTGATTTAGTAGGTTACAAAACATACCTAGATTTGGTGGGTTCTCTGGCTAATGGTAAACAACGCCATGAATCTGACAACCGAGAAGAAACAGCACGGGCTAGGATGGCGCTTGATTTGGCGGCAACAGGGCGCTCAGTAGCAGTGGTTTCCTCTGGTGATCCTGGTATCTATGCAATGGCAACAGCGGTTTTTGAGGTACTTGAGCAGGATGCCAAACCAGAGTGGAACAGCATTGACATTCAAGTTGCACCCGGTATCTCAGCTATGCAAGCAGCAGCAGCAGCGATTGGGGCCCCTCTAGGACATGATTTTTGTGCTATTTCTCTTTCCGATATCTTAAAGCCCTGGTTAATTATCGAACAACGAATTATCGCTGCTGCCCAAGCTGATTTTGTCATTGCCTTCTATAATCCTGTTTCCCGTGAGCGCACCTGGCAACTTACACAAGCCAGAAATATTTTATTGTTACACAGAGCGCCAAATACACCAGTAGTGCTAGCGCGGAATCTCGGCAGACCGGGACAAACTATCAAAGCGATCGCGCTAGAAGAATTAGTATCAACCGACGCCGATATGCGAACAATTATTCTCGTTGGTTCAACAAAAACCCGAACAATCAAGTGCAGTGATGGTAGTATTCGGGTTTATACGCCACGCCGATATATTTAGTAGTTGCACAAAATTAAATAAAACCTCAGGATTAGCAATTCATTCCTGAGGTTGTTATACCTGACCACCTTTACATTTTTAATTTAAAATCCTTATAAATGTTGAATTTGGATAGACATAAATATCTGAATTGTGTCTAGAAAACGTAGGTATTAACAATTAAGTCTTACTTTGTACTAGGATTGCGATGTATCTAATTACAATCATTAAAAAGTAGTATTTTATCCGAAAACATTAATTTCAAAACCTTCTATTTTTCAGGATAAAATACAAGTAATTATGTCTAGTAAATTAATAAAAAAGCCTTGCATTTTAACAGCCGATCATCAACAATAAAGACATCATGTTTCATACATGATTGTAGCCGATAAAAGTGACAGAAGCCCTTACATAAGTCCGCGAAAGCGGACTTTATTTATTTAACCGAAAATTTAATATTTTTAATTCAGGTTCCTCGATTTGTACAAAGTAGCATCGGAATTTCCTATGCTTCTCCTGTCGCAAACTCTATACAAATGGGTACTTCGCCAGTTGCCTGCAAAGGAGCCAGCGCGGTCTTGGGGAGCCACTGCGTTGCTCTGGTCGAGAGAGTTGTAGCAAGTGGCGTGGGAGTGGCGTGGTTTCCCCCATGAACAACTCGCGTTGGGGTTCCCCGCGTTGTAGCAAGTGGCGTGGTTTCCCCTATGAGCGACTGGCGTTGGAAACCCTCCTTTACTCACTGGACTCACCGCGTCGCTCAAAACGCAAAATATTAAAAACCTACACTTGCCCCCTGCCCTCTATTTGTATCAATTTTAAAGTGACGGTGTTACCGCAAGACAGTGGCTTTGCCTCACTCTCAGCCTACGCAAGTCAGTTTAAAAATCAAAGCAGAATACTAGCGATCGCCAAGCGTAAACAAAATAGCGGTTACGATCAAACAAGAGTAAAATCTTGAGGATGCTTCAGGGCGTTTGATTTTTCCGTTCTATTTGCGATCGCGCCTTTTGCTGTGCAATGATGTCTGCACGGTGCTTTCCATTACTTTAAATTCTCGGAGAATACACTAAAGTACTCAAAAATCAACTTTAGCTGTGAAGAGAGATGCAAATTTAGTTAACGTATATACTAAGATACAATAAAATAGATTAAAAACTCTGTCTAAAGTATGTAGTTTTAATACACATGCTGTGAATAGCCCTTTTAGTCAGTGGTATTTCCCGTAACATTTATGAACACTCCTTCAATATCAAACCCCAAATTAGAAGAGGCAAGGAAGTAGAGTCATAACTTTTCTCTGTAAAGAGTGATTTATTAGAGGTAAAAGCTAATTATGAACAAGAAATGGGCTGTTAAACGACTGACGGTAAATTTGGCGTCAGAGGAGAGAGAGAAACTTGAATATTACTGTGCAATCACAGGAAGACCAGCAAATGATGTAATTAGAGAATTAATTCGCTCCCTTGAGGCTGGAGGGGATAAAGAATCCGATATTTCGTCTTATTCTTCTCAGCTTTCAGGATTGGCTAGTAGTCAAAAATCGATGATTTAGATTCAACGCAATTCAAGATTCAGAGGAACCCAATTCTTAGGTAGGGACGCTTTATCAGCACGTCTCTACCTAAATTTATCGAAACAATCGGGACTAAAACCGGACTTCGTCCAAAGTTTTTGGAGTGGGTATAAATCCTCGTGACAAAAACGCCCTCCTGCCTTTGTTAAGTGCTACACATGTAAAAAATTACTATAAAAACTGCATTTTAGTAAAATTCATTACTAAGATGCAGCTATGATGTGCTTGAATCACCAAAATTTTGGTGATATTTACAGATATACCATACTCTCAAGAATGCTTCCAAGACCAGTGCAACGTTGCTTTTAAAAGATACATCTCTTGAGCGGTACTAATATGTTTCACCTTAAGATTGATACAAATGAAGACACGAAAATGCGGGAAAACGATGAGCTAGCGCTGCGGGAGGGAAATCCTTCTGTAGGCACGTCACCCAAAGGGAGACACGTAGATTGCTTTGTTGCAGAATTATGGAGAATTAATACAACAAAAGTGATTTGTATCAATAATTTTGTGAAATGGTATAACAAGATCTGCACTAGAAAGACTTAGTGAGAAATCCAGAAGCTACGCCAGGTATTGTTACAGAAGCGATGTTTTCGTAGCTTGATGTACGTTTACTGTTGAAATATCTGCGTATTGGCTAATAATGTTGTCTTTAATCATGCCTATTTGCACACACTTGATCAACAATTTTTGTACTTGCTGTTGACTCAATTTTTGAACGTGCATTTCTAATACTTTGAGTTTAAAATGCTGTTCTAGAGTGAGTTTTGCTGAGTTCATAACTTTCCTCTTTTGTCTAAAAGCAGATATTTTTCAAATTACAAATAAATTCAGACTATACCTTGCCTAGATTTAAGTTCGATTTTGACAGCTTGATTTTCAAAAATCAATCTCCAATTATTGATTGTTTAGACAAAAGAGACAGGTTTTTGTCTATAAATATATATTTAAAAAACATTTTATTTTCATTAATTACGTCTAGTGTCAATAATGTCTTTTGAGAGGATTACTGTATTGATATTCACTTTTTAAAAAACAAATTTTTCTGCAATTATTGGTTGATAAGCTAAAAAACATCTAAATTACATAATCAAATTAAATAAAACTCTTGTGGGGTGGGCATCTTGCCCGCCCTAATTATGCAAGTTATATATGGAACAGCTTAGATTAGATCTCTTGCATAAATATTTTTTTGTTGGGCTACGCCCCGCTTCTCTACGAGACGCTT
>NZ_JCACKM010000092.1:0-28290 GCF_059505385.1 Desmonostoc vinosum | reverse complement strand
TGGGAGATGACTCGCTCTAAGCGAAGCTATGCCGTAGGCTTTACGCTACGCTATCCCTACCGCTAATGATTTAGGATTGCTATATCAATATTTCCTGATTTATGTCAGCATTTATTGTTATAAAAACTCAAGCAACAGTGGATTTTCAACGTTTTAGCAATTTTGTCTAAATTTATTGCCGAATATCTGTTCAGTTTATGTACATTTGGAGTGTATTCTCAATATACAGTATCTCTCCAAATTGACCTTTACAGACAGATTACACCAGAGGCAAATACCATGAAAAATTATGCTGACAAACAGGAATTGATATCAAGTCAAATTATAAATAAATGTTTTCAGCACCGGGATTTTAGTGGATATGACTTGAGTGGAATTGATTTAAGAGATATTGATTTAAGTGGTATTAACTTAATAGGTGCGGATTTGCGTTCAGCAAATCTGTGTGGTTCTATCCTGACTCGTGCTAATTTAAGTGGTGCAAATTTAATGGGTGCTGATTTAAGTGAAGCTAATTTGTATGAAGCTTCTTTGTGTGAGGCTAATTTAATTGATGCTGATTTAAAACAAGCAAATTTGTGTGGAACTTTTTTATGGCGAGTCAAGCTGATGGGTAGTAATCTTTGGGGTACTTCTTTGTGTGGTGCAGATTTGAGTGAAGCAGACTTAAGGAAAGCAAAGTTAATAGAAACATCACTAATTGAAGCTAACTTAGTGAGAGCAAATCTTGCTGGTGCAAAGCTATGTGGAGCAATTTTGTTAGAAGCTAATTTGACCGAGGCTAATTTAACTGGTGCAGACCTCACATGGACAAACTTAACTAAAGCAAATTTGCGTGATGCCAATCTTTGGGAAACAAAGCTAATTTATGCCAAATTGCGGGATACCATCATGCCTGATGGCACAATTGAGCAACCACAGATAGTGATTTATTGAATTTGTGAGTTTTAAAATTCGCGTTTTGAGAAGATGAAAATGGCGATCGCCAACAACATGGTACTGTAAATCAAGCTATAGCCAGCACTACTCATGAGTGCGATCGCATCTGGTAGTGCTTGAACACCATAAACGGCTTCGTTTTTCAAGTCTAATCGCGATAAATCTGGCAAGATAAGATATAAACCCTGAGTTAACCATTCGACGCTGGAATTACGACTCAGCCGACCAAATTCTAATAAATCTTGTGTAATGTTACCCATTAAATACACAGCAAAGGTTAAAGTAGTCGCCAATAAAGAAGCAGTAAAAACACCCAACATAATAGCTACAGCAGTTATCAATGACAACTGCAAAAATATAAACATTGCTGCAACAATAATGCTCGTTGTTTGATGAGAAATATGGCCAAACTGCAATAAACCCAAATAAATCGCCGTCATAGAGGCTAACAAAATAGCTAGTACTGTGGATAAACCCAAGTATTTGCCGATGATAATTTCACTATGACTGACAGGTTTAGCAATTAACAATAAAATAGTGCGTTTTTCAATTTCTTTATTAATCAATCCTGTACCAATAAATATTGTCACAATTAAACCGATCGCACTCATCGCCGCCATACCAAAGTCTAAAAACATTTTGTCTTGTGTTGATGCCGCAAATTCCGGTAGAATGCGAAAAGCAGCGGCAAGGATGAGCGCATAAAAACCGATAATATACAGAATGCGATCGCGTACAACTTCCTGAAACACATTCTTTGCTAGTACAAAAATTCTATGATTTGTCATTTGTGATTTTTCATTTGTAATTAATTATTTCTCCGCGTCCCCGCGTCCCCCTTCGGGTGACGCTCGCAAGCTCGCTAACGCTGCGCTAACGCAGTCGCCTGCTCCAGGAAACCCTCCTTTACTCGCTGTCTCACCGCGTCCCCGCGTCCCCGCGTCCCCGCGTCTTCCTCATCCCCCCACTCCCCACTCCCCATTACTGCATCGGCGGAGGTGATCCAGCAATCAATTTGCTGAGGCGCAAGCAAGCAATTTCTGCAACGGTGATTTTTTCTCCGGCTTTGTTGGTTGCAGCAACTGGTTCTACTCGACAAGATTTTTTCAAGTAGTATCCCCGTGGGTTAGAACTTGGCCCTCTCCAAATACTTAACAAATCTAGAATGTATCCAGAACTAGACCTCAGATTAACTACACGTGGTTCAGCAACCCATAATCTTTTTTCTTCATACTTGACTAAGTTTTTTTCAATTATTGGTCTACTCAATTTGTCTATTTGTGGTTTTGCATCTAGCAACCATCTTTCTACTACTGACCAAGGTTTTGCAGCTATTTGATCTTCTACTAATGGTTGTAGTTTGTCTAGAATTATCACACCATTAGCTGGTATTCGGACTGGCTGTTCTGTTCTAACAACAAATGTACTACGCTTAAAATTATCAGCTTGTAAACTCGGATATTCTTGTAACCAGTTATCCATCACAAAATAAAACTGTAGCCAGCAACTCAGTACCATGGAACTACCAAGTAAAATTAAAATTCTTTGGCGGTCTTCTGGTTTAGGAATTTGAGCTTTGGCGTCTGTATCATCTCCTTCAATAAATTCGGGAATTGCTGTAATTAGTGCTGCGATCGTTGGCCAGAGAACTATTGTTCTTGGCGTAATTATATCTTCTTGGTTTCCAAATGCAAAAACACTAACTAAAAAGCCGGTGATGACTGCTCCCACTGGCATAAAAGTACCAGGAACTCTCAGAGGATCTTCAGTTGTATACCAAGCTGTACCAGCAATTAAAAATAACCAACCGCAAAAGGCAATGATATCTTTTATATAACCGATCGCAAAATATGATACTATCCACGAAAAAACACTCAAATAAATCAATGTCTGCCATGAATAAGCTTTTGGCGGAACTAATACTTTTTTAACTCCTGCGTAAAGTTCTTCAACAAATTTAAAAATTCCTATTACATCTTTAAATAAAGTATTCATGTTTTTTATTCTGCCTTTGTCTCATAATTTTGCTCAAAAATTAAGTTGGGAATTTCTCTATTCGATTTACCGATAACGAAGTAACAAAATAATGGTAATCACACTGTAACTTAACGAGTTAGCTATTAGTGTAGTAGTCACTAAATTTGTATTTTGCAATTTAGCCATGCTAAAAGTACGCCATTTTCGTCGCTGTAGAGAAATTTGAGTTTCTTCTTTTTTCTCCCAAGGTTTTTCTGTCAAAGTTACTAATAATATTCTTAAAATCAAAAACTTGGCTAAGAAGGTAGCGAAGAAAATTATAAAAGCAGTTACAATTAATACAAATGGTGTGTTGGCAGATTTAAAACTATTGAAAAATACATAATTAATTAATTCTGATTTGATATCTATAGCCAAAATTGGCTCTGACAAAAAAAATGCAACCCAACCAATTACACCAGAAAATAAGTTAACAGATATAGCATAAAAAGTGCTAGTTTTTTTATCGAATTTTAGCCGATTATGAAATATATATGCTTCAATAGGAATAGCAATCAAGAAAAATAAAAAATTAAACAAAACTACACCAATTGGAATAATTTTAGGAAGTGCGAAGTTTTCTAGCATAAAGGTTAGCGGCAAGTGTTAACTTTAGAGAGTATAACTGCGATCAGCGGATGTAGGTCTAAATTGCGTATTTTTTGTTTCAGAGGGAACGCTTAACGCCCAACAGTGACCAATGACAAAGGATGAACCTCAAAAATAGGTACGTAATTTGAATGCATAACAGCATGTTAAGGGTGATGGGGGCAATTATCGCATTGTTCTTGTTGTTTGCCATACTTGTGTAACAGTATTACCTATTGATTGTGTTTATACATGCTCTTGCTTTTAATACTTAGTTGCTGAAGTTAGGATTCGTGTAAAAATAAGTTGAACAATTTAATATTTGTAGTGTGGGCATCTTGCCCGCGCGAGCAAGATGCTCGCACTACTTATTTTTACTTGATGCCTTACCGCGTCTCTACCTGGTAATCCACAACATTTTCAAAATTCAAACCCAGTCCCTTTTACATTGGTATAAATTACGCTAGAATACAGCTTTTCGAGAGATGACAAGGAACGGTATCGGTATTCGCACGGCGCAAGTGCGTCCTGAACGGCTCGCTGGTCAAATTCACGTCTACGATGGTGCGGGGAAAGGTAAGTCTCAAGCAGCTTTAGGGGTGGTTTTGCGCTCGATTGGCTTGGGGATAAATACACCTAGCTATTCCAACCGGGTTTTACTACTGCGGTTTTTAAAGGGGCCAGAACGTGATTATGATGAAGATGGTGCGATCGCAGCTTTGCAGCGAGGTTTTCCGCATTTAATAGACCAAGTTCGCACCGGCAGAGCAGAGTTTTTTGGGCCTGAGCAAATTACTTCCTTTGACCGAGCAGAAGCGGCACGGGGTTGGGATGTGGCTAAAGGTGCGCTGGCTTCTGATTTATATTCTGTTGTAGTCTTAGATGAAATTAACCCTGTCTTAGATTTAGGTTTACTGTCAGTGGACGAGGTGGTGCAGACATTAAAATCTAAACCCCAGGAGTTAGAAATCATCGCTACTGGACGCGGTGCGCCACAAAAGTTGCTTGATATTGCAGATCTGCACTCAGAAATGAAACCCCAACACCACGCGACTGCAAAAGCACTATTACTTGAGGGTATTGAAATTTATACTGGTGCAGGTAAAGGTAAATCTACTAGCGCTTTGGGCAAAGCCTTACAGGCAATCGGTAGAGGCATCAATCACCCAGGTTCTACTCGTGTATTAATTATGCAGTGGCTCAAAGGTGGCAGTGGTTACACAGAAGATGCAGCGATCGCCGCCTTACAGCAATCGTATCCTGAAGTAGTAGATCATCAACGCTGTGGTCGAGATGCGATCGTCTGGCGTAATTCTCGGCAAGAATTGGACTACGTAGAAGCTGAACGCGGTTGGGAAATTGCCAAAACTGCGATCGCTTCTGGACTATATAAAACCATCATTCTCGATGAACTCAATCCCACCGTTGACTTAGAACTACTCCCCGTAGAACCCATAGTCCAAGCCTTACTCCGCAAACCCCGTGACACCGAAATCATCATCACCGGCCGCTGTCAAAATCAACCTGCTTACTTTGACCTAGCCAGCGTTCACTCTGAAGTATACTGCCACAAACACTATGCCAATCAAGGAGTAGAACTTAAACGAGGAGTGGATTTTTAAGATCACAGGGACTGGGGACTGGGGATTGGGGATTGGGGACTGGGGACTGGGGACTGGGGATTGAGACGCGGAGATGGGGGGACGCACAGGACGCGGAGAATAATCAGTAATAAATGACAAATGACAAATGATAATTCCCCATTCCCCATTCCCTAAACACGCGAGTAACGCAAATGTACCCTGAGTAAGCGTAACCAGCGCATCCAAGTTTTAGCTGGGTGTTCAAAGAATGTGAAAATATCACCAAAACCTACGTTAGTTTTTTGATGGTGTATCCAGTGTTGCTCAGGTGTGGTGATAAAAAGAAACTGGCACAGTATTGTTATAGGTTTTGGAGTTTGCCAACCTAAAACTGCAATGTGTCTCCACCACACATGAAACTGACCAAACAGTAGCCCACAAATAACACCTATTGGAGAGAAAGACCATAAAAAAACTGCCATAAGCAGATATGGCAGCGCACCTAAGATACCATCCAAGAGAACTTGGGCATTGAATGTGAGAATGGCGTAGTGGCGAAAGTCTTTTTTCCAAGAATGATGCGTTGTTAAATGAAGGCTACCAAAAACATGCTCTGGTACGTGGTAGACGAAAGTCGAAAGGAAATCACCAACAAACAGTAATAGCCAAGCAACAACGACAGCCTCAAGCATTGATACTCCTCAAGTTCAGTAAAAAAACACCACAGAAAAAATTGTCCAAATTGTATGCAGAATCAAGCGATCGCCTATCTCAGTATCTCTAATCGTCCCAAGTGATACACTTTGTTGATTAAGTATGTACCTGAGCTGCTAATGAAGAGAGTCCGCGCGTGCATACTGAATAGTTCTGCTCAGAATCTGCTGATGTTGATATCATTTCACGTTAATAACGATACAAATACCCAGATAGGGGTTTAGCAATGCTAAACCCCTACGAAACACCCACGCGTATCAGGATTTTTGTAAATTGGGATGAGAAGTTGCAGTTTCATGAATCTACAATCCTTAATCTAGAATCTTTAATTGTGGTGGACAGCAACTTCCAAAAGCCTTTAACTTGGGTTTTATCTCTGTGTTGATGAAACTGATACATCTAAATCCCGATAGATATACTGTGCTTTAACATTCTTACCACACAATCTTCTTACTAAGCCACACAGTATTAGCAAAGATTGAGTTAAATTTTGTACAAATTTAGGTTAAGCTTTTTTACTTAGGTAACGAAGTTTTAGCTCAAGGTATTACCTAGAAATTCACCGAGCAAATACCAAACTGCCCCAGTAAAATCACTGAGGCAGTTTGATGAGAGTTGTTTTGCTGTCGAGTACATCAAAGAGTGATGTTCCGGCTGAGATACAGAGGATTGAGTATGTAGCTTTATTCCAGGGCGTCTCGACAGATCCGGATAACCTGTAAAATGTAGTGCAAATAAAGTTCTTGTAACAGAGGTCAACCCCTTCGCTTAATTCAAAATTCACGCATTACAATCTCCATAAATAAATAATGGTGCTTTAAACAATTATTCGCAAATTCTCTTGCAAAACCTCTGCATACCTCTGTCTTGAAAAGTTGAGCCACTGCGTTGGACGGGTTCCCCGGCTTGAAGCAAGTGGCGTTCCTACGCAGAGAAACCCTCCTTCTCCTGACGGAGACGCTACGCGAACAAAACTTTGCGCTGCGCTTACTTTGCGTCCCTCTGCATTTTAAACCCCTCCTATTTCCCAAAATATAGTATGACCTCAATCAAAACTCAAAAGTTACCAACCCAAGCAATAGGAGCCAAAATTTTTCACTCATGTAACATCATTAGCTTGTTTATCATGCTCACTAGCGGACTACAAATTTACAACGCCAATCCTGTTTTTGGTGGACGTGCAGGTTTACACATTCCTGCAATATTTACTTTAGGAGGTTGGTTAGCAGGTGGTAGACACTGGCATTTTGCAGGGATGTGGCTATTTTCCTTAAATCTCCTCTGGTATGGAATTTATATTTTAATTACTCAACGTTGGCGATATCGATTCGTAGGAGTTAATGACATTAAAGCATTACAAAAAAGTCAAAATTCCAAACGCTTAATTTATGCTTGGCATCGCATTGCCTATACAGCGATTATCCCTATCTTGCTGTTAGCTTTATTCACAGGAATTGGTATGTATAAACCTGCTCAATTTCCTTGGATTGTAGATATATTTGGCAGTTGGCAAGCCCTGCGAATCGTTCACTTTGCCTCAGTGCCAATAGTAACTGCATTTGCCATAATTCACTCTCTATTAGGACGTAAAGCCGGAGGTACTGAATTGACAGAATCGATGTTTTGGTGAATGGGGAATAGGAAATGTGAAATAAGGGAAAAATAAAAAATCACAAATTATGATAATTCGTGTTAATCGCTCTCTAATAAAACGCCGTAATTTTTTACAACTCTCTGGGGTTTCTGGCATTAGCTTCTTACTTGGTGGCTGCGGTACACCGATATTTGAAGATATTGTAGGTAAGCTTTCAGAACCATTAAATCAGAATGTCGAAAAGTTAATCTTTAAATCGCAAAAGCCTGTACCGGAATTTTCTCTAAGTGAGATTGAGCCAGAAGCGTTGATTATTAATTCATTTAGAAATACTCCGATTATTGACCTAGAAAAATATCGTTTGATTGTTAACGGTGAGGTCAATAATCCTCTGAGTCTAAGCCTAACAGAAATTCAAGCTTTACCTTCAAGTTCTATGATTATTCGCCATGTTTGTGTTGAGGGTTGGGCTGCGATCGTGCAGTGGGGTGGTGTGCGTTTGCAAGAAATTATTGCACTTGCTCAACCTAAAGATAATGTCCAATATGCATACTTTAAATCTGCCGACGGCTATTATGAAAGTTGGGATATAGCTTCAGCTTTACATCCGCAAACTTTATTAGCTTATCAAAAAAATGGCGATGTTTTACCAAAAGAAAATGGTGCGCCTTTACGTTTAGCTTCACCAATCAAACTTGGTTATAAGCAGAGTAAGTGGGTAACTCAAATTACGCTAGTTAGTTACTTATCCCTTTTTAAGGGCTACTGGGAAGACCAAGGTTACGAATGGTTTGCAGGGCTTTGAGAAAGTCATAAATTGTCTATTTACATAACCAGAACTTAAAATAATGAACTTTTTTGATAAATTGAACTATAACATCTTACAAAATCAAAGCTTACTATTTGTAGGTCTTGATCCTAATCCAGAGATGATGCCTGCTAGTTACGAATCTCAAGATGTTATTGCTAATTTATGGAATTGGTTGCAATTTATTATTACTGAAACTGCTGATTTTGTTTGTGCTTATAAACCTACACTTGGTTTTTATGAAGCCTTGGGAATCCCAGGTTTAGAACTATTGCATAAAACTTTAGCCATTATTCCAGACCATATCCCTGTTATTTTAGATGCTAAACATAGTGACTTAAATACTAGTACTGTCTTTGCTCGCACCGTGTTTACAGATTGGCACGTAGATGCAATAACCCTCAGTCCCTACGCCGGACAAGACCATGTAGCACCTTTTTTGGTCTATGCTGATAAAGCTGTGTTTATTCTATGTTGTACTGCTAATTCCAGAGCAGAAATCTTACAACAACACCCGACAAAGGAGTCACCTTTTTATTTACAGGTAGTCAAGGAATCAAAAAACTGGGGAACTCCAGAACAGTTGGGTTTGGAAGTAGGTACAACAAATCCTGAAACTTTTGCACTTATTCGCTCAATTGCTCCTGAAAGATTGATTATGGCACGTAGCATTTGGGCGGAAGGTGGTAACTTAAAGCAAGTTATAGCGGCAGGTTTAAATAGTAGCGGTGATGGTTTGCTGATTCCAGTTCCTCAAGATATGTTGGGACATCAAAAATTATCTGAAGAAGTTCAAATTTTACGTGCAGAAATTAATCATTTAAAAGCTGAAAATGTTCAAGATAATTCTACCTGTTCTGTGTGGCTGCCTGATGTTTGTTTTTTAAATCGACACCCTCAACAAGATTTGATTTTACAACTTTATGATATTGGCTGCATTATGTTTGGCAATTTTGTCCAAGCATCAGGAGCCATATTTCCTTATTACATCGATTTACGCAAAATCATTTCTAATCCACAAATATTTAATCAAGTTCTCACTGCTTATGAGAATATTTTGAAAAACCTTACTTTTGATAGATTGGCAGGTATTCCTTATGGTTCTTTACCTACTGCTACTGGTTTAGCCTTGCGTCTTCAATGTCCGATGATTTTTCCTCGCAAGGAAGTTAAAGCACACGGAACTAGGAGAGTAATTGAAGGTAATTTTTATCCTGGAGAAACTGTTGCGGTAGTTGATGATATTCTGATCAGTGGTAAAAGTGTGATGGAAGGAGCAGAAAAGCTACAATCAGCAGGATTAAATGTAAATGATATTGTGGTACTTATTGATCATGAGCAAAAAGTGCAAGATAAGTTGCAACAAAATGGTTATCGCGCTCATGCGGTTTTAACTATTTCGGAAATTACCACAACTCTATATCAAGCAGGCAGAATAAATGATGAGCAATTTTCCGCTTTTAGTGAAACTTAGTAAGTAAATCGGCGCTAATACTTCAAGCTATATGAATAAATATGAATGTCATCAATGTAGGGTGTATTATGCCGTAGGCTAATGCACCGTCAACAATTTAAGTTGCGCTGCGCGACAACGCACTATACATTAAAATCATATTTATTCATATACATTGAATTTCTCTTGCTAACTTACTTAGTCAAAGTTTAAATCTCTGCCTATAGCAAGACTACGTAGGGTAAATGTCTTTAATTTTGAATTTCAAATATGCCTTTTTCACTCAACCAACTAATTAAATGGTTAATTTTAACGCTGTTATTTCCTTTAGCCTTTCTCAATTTTTGGCTAGCGTTTCAGTTCTTTCAAAGTTTTCAACCCTTAGTAACAATTTTTATCCTAGCTACTTTACTGGCTTTCATTTTAAACTACCCTGTCTCAATTCTCCAGCGACAAGGAGTTAAACGCAACTATGCAGTAGCATTAGTTTTTATTTTGACTTTGGTATTTATTATTTCTGTAGGTATTACTTTATTACCTATTGCTTTAGAGCAATTTCATGAGATGGTTAGACTGCTACCTCAATGGATTGATTCCAGCGAGGAGAAAGTACAAATTTTAAATACCTGGCTTTTTAGCCATAAGTTAAATATAGATTTAAGTCAGCTATTCACACGCATAACTGACCGATTACCTGATGAATTAGAGTATCTCTCTGATAAACTATTGGGCATTATTATTGATACTATTGATAGTATATCTGAAGCGTTAATTACGGTAGTCATAACTTTTTACTTATTATTAGATGGGCCCAGACTTTGGGAGGGAATATTTAAGAAAATACCAGGTAATTTTGCTCAAAAGGTCAGCAAGTCTATTCAGCAGAATTTCCAAAATTACCTAATTGGTCAGGGAACTTTGGCTTTATTAATGGGAGTTTCAGAAACTTTATTATTCTTAATATTTCAAGTTCAGTTTGGCTTGCTGTTTGGTTTGGGAGTTGGATTTTTAAGTTTGATTCCTTTTGGCGATATTGTGAGTTTGTTAGGAATAGTTTTAATCATCGCATCACACGATTTTTGGTTAGCGTTGAAGGTGTTTGCTGTAGCTATTGTAATTGATCAGTTAATTGACCAAGCGATCGCACCACGTTTGTTGGGTAGTATTACAGGTTTGAGACCAATATGGGTGATAGTTGCTTTATTGGTAGGAACCAATATTGCTGGTGTGTTGGGTTTATTAATTGCAGTACCCGTAGCTGGTTTTATCAAAGATATCGCAGATGGTTTTTCTCAACCTAGTTATTCTCATAATTTGCTTGAGGGTAAAGAATCAACAGAAATGATTGATAGGGAGCAGGGGATAAGGGATAGGGGATAGGGATAACTTAGGTCTTGAAGCCGACTTTATTTTATTAAAAAAATGTGATCGCTTAAATACAAGTTCGTAATCCGTAATTAAGTTTTGTAATGGGGATTTAGCGCAAAGTCACTCTTTGGGTTTCCTCCTCACTGACGGCAGTTGTTCATGGGGGAAACCACGCCACTTGCGCGGCTGCCGGGAAACCCGAAGGGCGCAGTGGCTCCCCAAGATCACACTGCCTCAACTTTGTAAGACCCCAACACAAAACTTGCCGATTATAGCACCGGGGGATTTAACCCCACGGAACTCGTTAATAGTAGTTTCTAGCCCTTCAACGCTTTTCTAAAGTTACGGCGATAGGATGGATTAGTAATAAATAAAGCTGGCCATAACAAAGCTAAACCAATACGGTTTGGTAAACTTGGACTAAAATTAGTCCGCTCAAATCCTTTCCAAAACTTCCAAACACCAACTACATAAACCCCTATCAAAGCAACAATAATTAATTTAACCATTCCCATGAACTCCGTGAGTAACTAATAGCATTTGAGTTAAGTAGTCCTACATCAAGTATAAGCTGTTGCGCTTTTAATTTGTATAGTTCAAACTGCTCTTAAGACGCCGTGACACGGAGACGCAAAGATGTAATTTGAATGACGATTAGCAGGACTTAAACTGTTATTGGTCATTTGTCCTTTGTTCTTTGTCAATACAAATGACCAATGACTAATGACAAAGCCAAAAGTTTGAGCTGTTCGCGTAGTGTCTCTGAAGCCTGATGTGCTGCATTCGGTCGATTTACCAAAAAATTGGGTTTAAAGCCCTGCCCTTCTGCGGAGAATCAATAACGAATGACAATGCCCAATTCCCATTTTCACGGCAGGTCTAGTATAGTTACTTCAAAGACAATTTTTCTTAATTGATTATCGTTAGGCAAAACTAGCTATCTACAGAGTAAATATACTCATTTTTCATAGATGCGTCTTGCGGATGTTACTTAAATATCAATATCCATAGGAGACTAGAACAAGAATCACAAAACTGATCTCATGGGTCTTGAAGCAGCAAATGCTGCAAATAGCTAAGGAGGATTTATGCGTGCAGTGCTGATGGCAGGCGG
Organism: Desmonostoc vinosum; assembly: GCF_059505385.1. Lineage (NCBI taxonomy): Bacteria > Bacillati > Cyanobacteriota > Cyanophyceae > Nostocales > Nostocaceae > Desmonostoc > Desmonostoc vinosum. The sequence goes on along the minus strand of NZ_JCACKM010000092.1, from coordinate 16,113 downwards.
TTCAGGAACGCGGCTTCGCCCGTTAACTTGCGATCTGCCCAAACCTATGGTGCCGATATTAAATCGACCAATTGCTGAACATATCATTAATCTCCTCAAACGACATCAAATCACAGAAGTTATTGCAACACTGCATTATCTACCTGATGTTCTGCGAGACTACTTTCAAGATGGCAGCGATTTTGGTGTACAGATGACCTACGCTGTCGAAGAAGACCAACCTCTGGGTACGGCAGGATGTGTGAAGAATATCGCTGAACTCCTTGATGAAACTTTTTTGGTAATTAGCGGTGACAGCATAACAGATTTTGACCTCACCGCAGCAATTGAATTTCATAAACAAAAACAGTCAAAAGCAACTTTAATTCTAACTAGGGTTCCGAATCCGATTGAATTTGGTGTGGTAATTACTGATGAACAAGCACGAATTTGTCGCTTTTTAGAAAAACCCTCTACCAGTGAGATTTTTTCTGATACCGTCAATACTGGCACTTACATTCTTGAACCAGAAGTTTTAGATTATTTGCCAGCTAACACTGAATCTGATTTTTCCAAAGACTTATTTCCACTGCTGTTGGCAAAAAATGAACCTATGTATGGCTACATCGCCCAAGGTTACTGGTGCGATGTCGGTCATTTAGATGCCTATCGTGAAGCCCAGTATGATGCACTAGCTCGTAAGGTAGAACTCGACTTTCCCTATAAAGAAATCTCACCTGGGTTGTGGGTAGGTCAAAATACTTATATCGATCATGCAGCAGTGATTGAAACCCCAGCCGTGATTGGCGATAATTGCCGCATTGGGGCAAGAGTACAGATTGAAGACGGTACAGTAATTGGTGATAATGTCACGATTGGCGCAGATGCAAATCTCAAGCGACCGATTGTTTGGAACGGTGCAATTATTGGTGAAGAAGCACATCTTTCAGCCTGTGTAATTTCCCGTGGTACTCGTGTAGACCGCCGCGCTCATGTATTAGAAGCGGCTGTTGTCGGTTCGCTTTCTACTGTTGGAGAAGAAGCTCAAATTAGCCCTGGTGTGCGTGTTTGGCCGAGTAAAAAGATTGAGTCAGGTGCTATTTTAAACATCAACCTGATTTGGGGTAATACCGCTCAGCGCAATTTATTTGGGCAGCGCGGGGTACAAGGATTAGCTAATATTGACATTACTCCAGAATTTGCCGTAAAGTTGGGGGCTGCTTACGGTTCTACTTTGAAGCCTGGTTCTAAAATCACGGTTTCCCGCGACCAGCGTAATGTCTCACGGATGGTGACGCGATCGCTCATTGCCGGTTTGATGTCAGTAGGTGTTGATATTCAAAACCTCGATGCCACAGCTATCCCCATCGCTCGCACGGTTATCCCTACAATGTTGATAGCTGGTGGTATTCATGTGCGAGTCCACCCAGACCGCCCAGATTACATTTTGATCGAATTCATGGATGCCAAGGGCATTAATATCTCAAAAGCCCTAGAAAAGAAAATTGAAGGGGCTTATTTTAAAGAAGATATGCGGCGATCGCAAATTCACGAAATTGGCGATGTTTCCTATCCCAGCCAAGTCATTGACCGCTACTGCACCGCCTTTGAGAAATTATTGCATGTCGATACATTGCGAAACAGCAGAGCCAAAGTGGTGATTGATTATGTATACGCCGTATCTGGGGCAGTCTTGCCGCAAATGTTAGATAAATTTGGTGCTGATGCGGTGGTACTAAATGCCAGTCTCAATCAAACCGCCATGTCAACCACTGACCGCGAAGGATTGCTGACTCAATTAGGCCATGTAGTCGAGGCATTGAAAGCTAACTTTGGTGTCCAAGTATCGGCTAATGGCGAACAACTGATTTTAGTTGATGAATCGGGTTTTCCGATTCGTGGGGAAATGTTGACAGCGCTAATGGTGGACATGATCTTGATGGCTAATCCCAGAAGCACAGTAGTTGTACCGGTTCATGCTTCTAGCGGAGTCGAACAAGTTGCCCGTCGCCACGATGGTAAAATCATCCGCACCAAAGCCAACCCAACAGCTTTGATGGAAGCTTCTCAGAAAAACCCAAATGTCGTCTTGGGTGGTAGTGGAGACATCGGTTTCATTTTCCCGCAATTGCATCCAGGATTTGATTCCATGTTTTGCATTGCCAAAATCATTGAAATGCTCACCATCCAGGAGCGTTCTTTGGCTACAGTCCGCTCAGAATTGCCCCGTGTGATTCACAAAGCTCACACAGTTCGCTGTCCTTGGACAGCCAAAGGTGCGTTGATGCGCTACTTAGTTGAAACTCACCCAGCCCAAAATCTCGAACTCATCGACGGCGTGAAAATTTGTCAGCCCTATGACGACAGTTGGCTATTAGTTCTACCAGACGCTAGCGAACCACTAGTACATTTGTATGCTAATAGTAATGATCGCGATTGGGTAGATGAAACCTTAAGACAATACCGCGCCCGTGTCCAGACATTTGTAGAAAGACAACAAGAACATCAGACTGCTGAGGTTTGAGGAAATTGGGAACTGAAGTTGACACTCCCCAGCCCTAAAGGGACGGGGATTCTTGAATCTATGGGAGTCTATTGACTTTACCCTCATCAAGCTTCACTGCGGTATGCCCTACCGCTGTATATCCACGTTGCATCACCACTTGCGCTGCGGCTACATCTCGATTCGTTTCATACCCACACTCAGGACAGTTGTGAACTCGCTCTGAGAGATCTTTTTTGCCTGTATGCGTTTGACAGTTGGGGCAAGTCTGACTTGTGCCATTGGGATTAACCTGAGCAAAATACGAGCCTCGCTTAAAACATACATGGCTAAGAATATTGAGGAACTGCCCAAATCCTGCATCAAGTGTATGCTTGCACAACATTCCGGCTGACATTGCTTTGAGGTTTAAATCCTCAGCAAAGATCGTGTCGGCACTGTCGCACAGATGATGAGCGGTTTTGAAATGAAAGTCCGCTCTTGCGTTCGAGATGTATTCGTGGTGTCGAGCAATCTTTCGGTTCAGCCGTCGCGATTCCTTAGAACCTCTAGTTTTACGCTTCAATTGACGTTGCAGCGATTTGAGCTTGCGTTGTCCATCCACAAAAAACCGAGGTCTGGCAATCAGATAACCTTCAGAAGTGGCTAAAAAATATTGCAGCCCTAAATCAATTCCAATCCCATGACCAGAGGGTATTGCTTGAGGAACTTCGGCAGGGGATTGCAAGGTGAGCATGGCATAAAAACCAGAAGCTCGCCTGACAATCCTCACCTGTTTTAGCTCATAGCCTTCTGGCAAGGGACGAGATAGGTGCATTTTGACCCATCCAATCTTAGGCAGGTTTACCTTGTCTCCTTTAACTGGCACTTTGTTCAATTGCGGATACACAAATGAACGCATCCGTTTTTTGAAGCGGGGGAACCCGTGACCTCTTTCCCACATTGCTACAAACGCTGCTTCTAATGTTCTAAGAACTTGTTGCAGCACATGAGTATGAGGGACTTTGAGATTTCGATTGATTTGTTTTGCCGCTGCAAGTGACTTGCATTGACTATAGAACGTAGGTTTTGCTGCATCAGCAGGCAGGATATATTCCTGCTTGATGCTGCAAGCGTTCACCTGACATTTACGAGAATTAACCCAGTCTTTGCGAGAGCGCAAAGCATAGTTGTAGACCTGGCGACAAATCTCAAGCCATTGCTCAAAGATTTGGGACTGCTTAGGTGTAGGTTTTAGTTTGTACTCGTAAGTTAGGGTTTGCATCGCTTAATTATAGCGCTTTGAATAAACGTATAACCATTTATTCAAGGCGGTTAAAACCGCTTATCGGCTTATCCCCATGTCTGAAGCCAGGGGCTTGCGCCTCGTTCCTCGGTCACTGATTGGTAGTATACATATCTGGCTTGAAGAGTTCATACCGCGCCCCACCCAGCGCTTTGGCGCGGTACATTGCTATGTCAGCATCCCTGAGTATGTCTTCTGGCTGGCTGTAATCTAATGTTGAACTCAAAGCAATACCTATACTGGCTTTTGTTAACACTTGTTGCCCATTCAGCTCCAAAGGTAAGGCTAATTGCTGTTGAATTCGCTCAGCCACTTTGATAGCTTCTGATACATTCTGGATTTTCTCAAGCAGGATAGTAAATTCGTCTCCTCCAAGCCGGGCTGCTGTATCCGTAGAGCGTAAACATATTAATAGTCTAGTGGCGATCGCTAACAGAAATTGGTCTCCGAGTAGATGTCCGAAACTATCATTGATCACCTTAAACCCATCCAAATCCAAAAACAGCACTGCAAATAAATAATCTTGTTGTCGTTGAGCTAGCCCAAGTGTATATTTTAAGCGCTCCATAAACAAAGCTCGGTTTGGTAAACCTGTTAAGGCATCGTGAAACGCATTTTGTAGTAGCTGTTCTTCTGCTTGTTTGCGCTCGGTGATATCGTATGTGTGCCCAAGAATCTGGTGAATTTCCCCATGTTCATTTAGCAGTGGTACATAGGTGACAGCTAAAATCAAAGAGCCACTAGGAAGACTGATCTGACATTCTCCAGTTTGCAAGGTACGTGTTTTTACGGCTTTTTTTAGAAGTGGCAGGTATGTATTGGTCACTTCTGGTGGAAATATTTCTTCATCTCTGCGACCTAAAAGTGCTTCCTTGGCATAACCGCTACGTCTCACTCCGAAAGTATTGATAAATTGCAACCGTCGCTCGGCATCATAAATCACAAATGTATGAGGGATGTTATCAATTGCCAATCGAAATCGCTTTTCACTCAGGCGCAGCGATTCTTCCATTTGTTTGCGTTCAGCAATTTCAGCCTCTAGATATCGATTAATTTCTAATAGTTCAGCAAAGGATTCTCGCAATTGTGCCGCCATTTTGTTATAGGACTGAGCGAGAGTTCTTAATTCATCAATGCCCTCAATTTTAATTGTTTGGTCTAATTTGGCATTGGCGAGTTCCTCAGAAGCTAAGCTCAGGCGCATAATTGGTTGAGTAATTAACTGAGAAGTAATTACACCTACGACTGTAGCCAGCGTTAATGCTCCTAAACAAAGCAACATAGTAATTCGTGTGTTGGCTTCAATATGTTCCATAAACTCAGCCTCTGAAACCACTACGACAATTACCCAATCTAATCCGTAGTCATCTATGAATGGCATTATTTGTATAAATTGCTGCTTACCATCGATTTTAAAATCGAGTTGTTGGCTTTGATTAATGTTTTTAAAGTTACTATATTTTGTTTGCAAATACTTTGCTGTCAGACGAGTTATACGATCGCGGCTGGCGATCGCATTTAGCCGTTTGTGCTTGTTTTTTCCTGTCAGGATAAAAGGCACCTCAGCCGTTGAACTTGCTACTAATTCCCCGGAACGCTCGATAATAAAAGTCTGTCCCGAACTACCAATATCTAAATTGTGTAAAAAATTACTCAATTGCGTCAGAGAAACTGTTGCATTTGTCACTCCTAATAAAGTTCCTGTTTGGCTATAAACAGGTTGAGCAGCACTAATTGCTAGTCCTGATGAAGAAAAATAGGGATAAATTTTACTCCACACAGGCTTACGTAAATTTATGGCCTTGAGATACCAAGGACGAGTACGAGGATCAAAAGTTGTGCTAACTTGAATTAACTTAACGCGATTACCTTTATTATCAGTAGTAAAAGTATAATAATTACTATTTATTGCTGAGTTCTTGGTACGGATTACCACTGAGCCATTGTTGAGGCGACCGACCGAATAAATGTCTCCCTGCGTAGTGCCAAAACCGATCGGATTTAAAGATTTAAAGAGTTGCATTTGATGCCACAAATGCTGTTCTATGGTCTTTACATCTTTCAAATTTAATCCACCAAAACGCACAGCATCAGCATTAATCTGAGTAACTATTTGAGGTGTCTTTATATAGTCAGTAATATGTTGATGAATCCGAGTTGCAACTTCATATCGCAGTTGACTAGCAACCTCATTAACAGCTTTTTGACCATTTTTGAAAGACAGAAATGCTGTTAGTCCTACAGCTGCGAAGATTTGCAGGACAAAGGGAACTACAAGAGCTACACACAACGGTACTCTCAATAAACCTTTTGGGGTTGGAGGCAAGAAATTCCGCAGTCGCATCTGTGGACAGAGCTAAAAAATAGCGTTAATTTGTGATTTCATTGAAAAAATTGGCTAATTAAGTATAGTACAACTAATACCAATTCAAAATTCAAATTTTATCTGGGTTTGTGGGTTGGAATACATTGCAATATTTGAGAGGATTTGTATAAGTTGTAACAGAAATCTATTTGTCCTTGAAGATGCATTGTATTATGCAGGGATGGTCATAAAAATCAAGAATTAAGTTGCCAAGCGATCGCACTCTAATCAACTGAGAATATTTGAAAAACTACTGCTCAAAATTAGATATCCTCAAAGCTAGAAGGTAGCACTATTCCAACCCCACATTGAGCCTTTAACATCTGTAAATTCTATGTAAATTCGATTTTTAGGCACACCCAGAGTTTGACTAATTTGTTGACAAAAATCCTGACTCATGGCTGCGGTTTGGTCTGGCTTCATAGTGCCAATATTCTTAATTTCAATGTAGCTAACTGGCTCTGTAGTTCCAGCAAAAGTCATGGGAATTTCTGGCTCAAATATTGTCATAACATAGGATTCTGGTTTTCCTAAATGTTGTGCTAGCTTGGCAGATAAGCTCAAAAGTAGTGATTCAACATCAGCTATTTGAGAGGCAGATATGGAAGTTTGTACTTTAATTAATGGCATAGTCAAAAATTAACAATTTTCGGACAAGAGTTTAAGAATGAGACGAACGAAATAGATGACTGTGTTCAGGATTATATAAACGCGATCGCCCTGTTGGTTGCAAGAGTGCTGGACTGATTACATAAAGTGTGGTACGAATCAGTTCTTCTTGTTCAGTACAATCAGCCAATTGGTTGAGGGGAACAACTCTAATTTTTTCATCGGGCCACCCCAGCCGAAAGCAAATCGCTACCGGGGTTTCGGTTGGGTAATGTTCTAGTAGTTTCGCTTGAGCATTTTTGATGTGACGCGCACTCAGATACAAACAAAGACTGGCTTGATGTGCAGCGAGAGTTGCTAATTCTTCCTTCGCAGGGACTTCTGTGCGTCCGCTGATGCGCGTCAAGATGATGGTTTGAACTAAACCAGGTACAGTCAGTTCTATTTTCAGTTTGGCAGCTGCGGCTTGAAAGGCGCTGATACCGGGTATGACTTCAAAAGGGATTTTTGCCTCTGTTAGGAGGTGCATTTGCTCGTGGATGGCGCTGTAGAGACTGGGATCGCCAGAATGGAGACGGACTACAGATTTTTGCGATCGCACCCGTTCTACCATAATTGGCAAAATCTCCTCTAGAGTTAGATTTGCAGTCCTGATAATTTCCGCATCTTGTCGGCAAAGCTCCAAAATCTGCTCAGGTACAAGAGAATCAGCAAATAAAATTACATCTGCCACAGCCAGTATTTTTAACGCTTTTACCGTCAATAAATCTGGATCTCCAGGCCCTGCGCCTACAATATACACAGATGATTCCATTATATGTGGTGTTCTTGAATAACACACACTATTAGTATATTCACGTTTATAAGAACCCAGAACAATTCCCTCCAAAAATTTTTTTGGCATTTCCTCCGTATCTTTCCGGATTCAGTCCTTTTCCCCAGTAGATATGTATGGTAGATGCACCCTGGTTAAGCCCTAGAGAAAACTCTGGGGCATTTTTTATTTTTGGGAATTGGGAATTGGGAATTGGGAATGGAGAATTGGGAATGGAGAATTGTGATTTATTATTGATTATTCTCCGCGTCCCCGCGTCCCCGCGTCCCCGTGTCCCCCCATCCCCAGTCCCCAATCCCCAGCCCCCAGCCTACTCCCCATCACCTTTAGACGGGACAACATCAGGTAAAGGGCGTTTGATGATGTAAAGCCAAGCTAACCCAGCTAACCCTAAAACAATTCCTAATAAACTCACTACTTGGGCAATTCGTAATGGCCCTAGCATTAAGCTATCGGTGCGAAAACCTTCAATCCACAGGCGTCCTAAGCTGTAGGCTGGCCAGTAAACGAGAAATAATGTGCCAACTTTTAAGCGTGGCTTACCAGATAAAGATCGAAAAAATAGCGTCAGCAGCAGTCCAAATACCATCAAATCCCACAAAGATTCATAGAGAAAGGTGGGATGGAAGTACTCGAAATTCTCATACTCTGGGGGACGACCTAAACATCTTTGCGTAATCTTGTCTGGATTGCATGGAATATACAACTTCCAAGGTAAATTGGTGGGGCGACCAAAAGCTTCGGAGTTGAAAAAATTACCCCAACGTCCGATCGCTTGCCCTAAAATCAGCGAAGGTGATACCAAATCTGCTAATTGCCAGAAAGAAACACGCTTGAGCTTGGCGAAAATTAATGCTGCCAAAATACCGCCAATAATCGCTCCATGAATGGCAATACCTCCCTCCCAAATCGCAAAAATACTTATTGGGTTAGAAGCATATTGCTGCCACCGAAATAAAACGTAATATATCCGAGCGCCAGGAATTGCCCCAATCAGCAACCAAAAGAACAAATCACTGAGCAAATCCGGGTTAACATGACGACGCTTTGCCAAATACTGAGACAAAATAACGCCAATTAAAACAGCCGTGGCAATCAGCAAACCGTACCAGCGGATAGTGATTGGCCCAATTTCCTTGACAATTGGGCCTGGAGAAGTAAATTGAAACGCCAAGGGCAAGGTGGAAAAATCCAGTGCCATGCAAAATTACCTAAAAAAGTTCATGAATTACCCAAGCACTCTTTACACTAGCTTAGCTTCCGGCTTCTGAGAATCGGGTGTTGGGGATTGGGTACTGGGTATCGGGGATTGAGAACCAAGAAAATTATTTCCTAGTCCCCAGTCCCTAGTCTCCAGTCCCTAGTCCCCAGCACCCATGATAAATTTGAGTGGGTTAGACAAAATGATTTCGATATAATCACTTAAACAACTTGTTCTCAGATTTGTGATTGCTATTTATCCTGGTAGCTTTGACCCCATAACCTTGGGGCACCTTGATATCATTCAGCGTGGAAGTCGCCTGTTCGAGCAGGTGATCGTCGCTGTATTGCGAAATCCAAACAAAATGCCATTATTTAGCGTCCAGAAACGGCTAGAACAAATTCGTCTCTGTACGCAGCATCTACCTAATGTCGAAGCAGATAGTTTTGACGGTCTTACCGTCAATTACGCCCAAATGCGACAAGCGCAAGTTTTGCTACGTGGTTTAAGAGCGGTGTCAGACTTTGAAATCGAGCTGCAAATGGCTCACACGAATAAAACTCTTTCTACTCAAATAGAGACAGTTTTTCTAGCAACCTCGAATGAGTATAGTTTTTTAAGTAGTAGTGTGGTAAAAGAGATTGCAAGGTTTGGTGGCTCTGTTAATCATCTCGTTCCCGCGCACATTGCTCTAGATATATACCAATGCTACAACCACAACTCTCCAATGTTGAATCCAATCTCAACGGAAGCAATCTCTCCTCTCAAGAGTATGCCGATGGAATTCCCTACGGAGACACCTCCCTTGGGGATGCTTCAAGAACGCGAACAGGAAATGTAGATATTCAAGAGGAACTCAATCATTTAGAGGAGATGATTCTTTCTAGTGTGCGAATTCCGCTGACGGGACGCACGCTCATTGATGAAGAAAAGCTGCTAGATCAACTCGATTTTATTCGCCTTTCCTTACCAGCGGTTTTTCAGGAAGCAATGGCAATCCTGGAACAAAAGGAGGGTATTCTGCTGGAAGCAGAAGAGTACGGGCAGCAAGTAGTTGAAGCCGCACAAGCAAAAAGAGCGCAAATTCTAGCTGAAAGCGAGATTATCAGACAAGCACAACAGGAGGCAGAAAAATTACAACGACAAGTACAACAGGAGTGTGAGGCCATGATGCAAGAAACCCTCACCGAAATTGAGCGCAAACGACGTGCTTGTCTGCAAGAATTGGAGGAAATGCGACAATTAGCGATCGCTCAAGCTCAAGAAATTGAAAATGGAGCTGACGAATATGCTGACAACGTTTTGGAAAATATCGAGCAGGATCTCCAACAGATGTTGCGAATTATTACTAACGGTCGGCAACAGCTGCGAACAGATAACTCTGTGCAGCGTCATTCACCTCCAAGTAATCAAAGATAGGATATTTGGGTCGATGATGAAGGAGAATTTGGGGTTAAGTTTTGTTAGTACTTAACCCTGTATTTTTTATGCCGATTGTGATCAAGTAGGATTTTCAAAAATGCTCATATTAGCTCAAGTAAACTTTGGCTTGAATTTCGCTGGAATTATCGGCATTCTATATTTGCTGTTAGCGATCGCTTACTTTATTTTAATGAATCGCGTCTTGTTCTTATATGTGTTTTAGTTGGATTTATAGCCAGTTGTAGAGCGGTGACTGAACGCTATAAGTGCTGTATCAATCATGTAGAGCCGTTCTACAGCACTTAACTACAACTGGCATAGCCGGAACTTTTTGAAGCAGGGTTTAGACCCTTTCTCGTACAACTTCGCTGTTCCGTTGTGTTGATATATCTATTGAAACCCAATAGAAAAATATTGGCTGCCAAATTGCCACAATCTGAAATTTATGGCTCTATCGTACTTGTGATGCTGAATAAATGCTTTGTTAAGAGGGAACACTTCGACTACGCTCAGTGCATTGCAGGGAACAGGGAAAAGAGGCAATCTGAAAAAAGAGACGCGCCATGGCGCGTCTTAACAAGTTCCGTAGGTTTAAGTCCCCCGGTTCTATAACCGGCAAGTTTTGTGTTGGAGTCAAATCCCCATTACAAAACTTAATTACGTTAGCGAAGCGGTAGCGAGTCCTCGATAGCGTTAGCGAAGCGGTAGCGAGGTACGAGCGTCAGCGGTAGCGACACAGGAGCGTCGCGTCATTACGAATTACGAATTATTTAAACCTTTTTTAACCAGCTAAACATAGCGCGTAAATCTTTGCCAACCGATTCAATTTGATGTTCAGCTTCTTGACGACGCATGGCTGTAAATCCAGGTTTGCCAGATTGATTTTCCAGGACGAATTCTCGCGCAAATTGTCCAGATTGAATTTCGCTGAGAATCTTCCGCATTTCAACCTTGGTTTGGTCATTGACAATCCGTGATCCACGGGTATAATCACCATATTCTGCGGTGTTGGAAATGCTATCGCGCATTTTAGCTAATCCACCTTCTACAACCAAGTCAACAATTAGTTTGACTTCGTGGAGACATTCAAAATAAGCTAATTCTGGTTGATAACCAGCTTCTACCAAAGTTTCAAATCCGGCTTTGATTAAGGCACTCAAACCACCACATAAAACGGCTTGTTCACCAAACAAATCTGTTTCAGTTTCTTCACGGAAAGTTGTTTCGAGAATCCCAGCACGAGTACCGCCAATACCTTTAGCATATGCGATCGCGCGATCGCGTGCCTGACCACTGGCATCTTGATAAACTGCAAATAACGCTGGTACACCTTGTCCCTGTTCGTAAGTTCTTCTCACTATATGCCCTGGGCCTTTCGGTGCTACCATCACCACATCAACATTAGCAGGTGGTACAACTTGCCCAAAGTGGATATTAAATCCGTGAGCAAAGGCTAATACATTCCCTTCTTCTAAATTTGGTTCAATTTCGCTTTTATAAATCGCTTTTTGAACTTCATCAGGTAACAAAATCATGATAAAGTCAGCAGCATTAGCCGCATCTGCGACATTTTTCACAGTTAACCCAGCTGCTTGAGCTTTTGCCACTGACTTACTACCCGGATATAGCCCTACAATCACATTCAAACCACTATCTTTAAGATTTAGGGCATGGGCATGACCTTGGGAACCATAGCCAATGATAGCGATCGTTTTTCCCGTCAAAAGGTCTAAATTTCCATCTTCGTCATAATACATCTGGGCCATAGAAGCATCTCCTGTCAGCAAGCATAGTCATTAAATTGGCAGGCTTTTGATTGTACCTCGAATGGGGGTATGGGGAATAGGGATTGGGGTAGATGACAGGTGTAGGTTTTTAATATTTTGCATTTTGATCGACGCAAAGACGCGGGGACGCGGTAAGGGGAGAATTACGAATTCCCCGTTACATAAATCGCAACAACACCAGCCTGAAGTTTTTACTCAGCCATACTGAGATTAATTTCATCCACTTGGGGGTAGATTATGAACGCCTCGACTCAATCATTTCGCAAATCTGCTTTATTGGTGAGTGCGCTATTGGGAGGGTTAATTTTCACTAGTTGTGCTGCTGATATTCCTGTGTCAAATCAGGAACTACCTCTAAGTGCAAGTAGCGATTTAATGGATAATAAAGCATCTGTAGCTGAGAGTAGTATTGCTCAAAAAGCTGAAGCTGCACCAATACGACGCGCTCAACTAGTTAAAAAGGCAACGATGACTCTGATTGTCAACTCTGTCGATAAGAGTATTGAGGCCGTTTCACAAATTATTAGTAAACAGCAAGGTGACTTAATTGGCTTAAAAGAACAACAACCCAAAAATAACGATGGGCGTCACACGGCATCAATCCAACTGCGAGTACCACAAAATCAATTGGAATCGACGTTGACAGAACTCACCAAATTAGGTACAGTAACAAGCCGTAATATTACTGCCGAAGATGTAGGCGATCGCCTGGTAGATTTCCAAGCTAGATTAAGTAACTTGCGAAAAACAGAGGCTAATTTGCAAAAAATTATGGATCGGGCTGGTTCTGTGAAAGATGTACTCAATGTTTCCCAAGAATTGAGTAATGTCCGTCAATCTATAGAGCAAATTGACGCCCTACTCAAAAGCTTACAAAATCAGGTAGCTTATTCTACCATCACACTCAACTTAGAAGCCGCAGTATCTAGCACCAGTCCGCAACCAGCATTAGGTTCGCAAGTTCAAGAAACTTGGGAAAAATCCACCAACTCCTTTGGGAAATTGACCGTTAGCTTATTAAAATTGGGTATTTGGTTAATTGTTTATAGTCCGTGTTTCTTAATTTTGACGGTAGGTATCTATGGCTTTACCCGTTGGCGACAAACTCACTTAACAGGTAGAGAATAAATGACATATGTTGCTGTTGGCGCGAGACTAATCCAGGAGCAATTGACCGACTACTATAAAAATACAGGAGTAAATCTGCCGCAGTTCGCCACAATCAGGAGTTGGTTTTATTATGGGTGTCCAGATTAGGCGATCGCTGTCCTGACAAATTTGTTAAGCGCTAAGGTAGCATGACTAATTTTCAACCAGAAGATACAACCGCAAGACTTGATGATATTGATAATCGCCTAGAGCAATTAGGCGACGAAATCGATCTTATTCGTACTATTCAAGATGGGGTAAGGCGTGAAACTCGTGCCAATAGTCAAGCGCTCGCACGACTAGAAAGGACAGTAGCTAACCTTGCCGATATTGCTCGCCTACACCAGCAGGCGCTTAGGACTAGCCAACAGAATATTGATCGGATTTGGGAGTATTTATTAAGGCAAGGTGGTAATGGTAACACCCCACCAAACTAGCCACGAACGCTGAAAAAATTAATGAGTGAATGCCCAAAAGATAATTATTAAATCCTTAGATAATGTTGCGCCTTTGGTCTGGTTTTTCCTTGCCCGACTGCAAAAGACTTGTACTGTGTGGGCGATCGCAATTTTGGCAATGCTCGGTTTTTTATCAATGGTAGTGACAGCAGGGAAATGTCAAGGAGATTTGTAGCTAGCAACGCGCAATGTCAATTGACCTTGTTCTGGATTTTTGCTAAATAAAAAGGCTCCGGCTTCTGTTTCACCACTAGATAAAAAATCGATTTGTTGCTCTCCACTTTCTGTAACTTTGCCGTCAATTTCTAATTCTGCTATTATCTGAACTGATTCAGCAGTTTCGCCTCCAGTATTAATGACTTCAAAGGGAACAGAAAATTGTCCATCAATCTTTTCAATTATTTTTTTGGTGACAGCAAGTTTAGGAGGTTGATTATTTTCGTTGAGCCAAGTGTAGCCCACCAAGCCAACAATCACTGCTAAAATCAGCGAAGCAGTAATAAATGTCACCCATTCGGCAAGCGTTCTCTGCGGTTTTTGTGATTCTGTTGGAGTCATATTGCTAACCTTCCCGCTGCACCACCAATAGTTGCAGGCAAACCCAGCAGGAGAACGTGATCTAACCACATTGTCCAAGGGTCGCTAAAAGTCAATTTTTGAAAAAACCACAGCATAAAACTAGCAGCTAAAAGTGACACTAAATAAGATACAACAGTTTCGCTAGATGGCCGTTGAAAAATTCCTTTTTGCTGTCGGCGCTTTCGCTGATCAGAAAAGCCTGCTTCAAAGACAATGCCATAAGAAATGAGTAGAGATGTGGCAACAATGGCTAATTCCCAAAGTGGTGAGGCTGCGGATGCTAACATCGAAATCTCGTCTGTTGGAGCAATGTTAAATGCAAGTACAGTTGCACCTATTAGCGTTCCGCCCAAATCAGCAATAGTAGCATGTAGCTCCTCATTCTGTTTGTTTTTAGTCGTGCTGTTTTCTTGAGGAGTTGTTTGCTCTTGGTCATTGCTATTCCTAGTATCTCCCAAAAATTGGTTAGCTAATGCTACGCCAAAAGTGAACGGTACACTTTCATAAATAATTTTACCTAAAGCTTCTTTAAGAGGTATTTCAGGTGTTAATTCTCGCAATAGCAACAATACAAAAGTAGAGCAAGCAATTCCGATCGCTATTGCTTCAATAGTATCAATTACAGCTTCAAAAGCTCGTTTACCATGTCTACGTTTACGAAAACCTTCTGTACGGTTGAGTAAGAATACCACAATAAATAACAATGCGATCGCCATCATCATCATTTGGGGTCTTGCTACCGATCCAATCCACCAGACTTCCATCGTATATAGCAACGGAATCCCAAATAAAAATCCTCCACACACGCCTCTAATAATGTCATTAATCTCACTCCTCCAAATATTTTTCTGACGCTTACTTGCCACTCCTCTATTTTCCTTGTGATTCAAACTTGCTAATAAATAATTTGTCCAAACGTAGGATTTGAGATTTTTGTATCTACAAGCCAAGTTTTTACATACTATTTCATAGATAGTATGATTTTTTATCTCAAAAATAAAATTTTAAATATAAACTTAACTTAACCTAAGTATACATAGTTAAATTATTTACACTTCTATCTGGAGATACTTTATCGAACAAATATCTTCTATCATTAGATAGAAGTAAAAAATTATCCAATACTGATATTTTTTTAACAGTTAATAATCTAGTTCCATATCAATCAAAAAATAAGAGTTATGAGCATTGAAAAAAGAGTAGAAGCCACTGCTAAGAATATCGAAGGCAAAGTTCAAGAGATTGTTGGTGAAGTAACTGGAAATCCTCAAGATAAAGCTGAAGGTCAAGCAAAGCAAGCAGAAGCCCAAGTGATTCACACTACAGAAAACATTAAAGACGAAATCAAAAAAGTTTTGGAGTAATTAATATTCTGTAGGTTCAAGAATTTGTGATTGTTACAAGTTTGACGAGGATTCAGGCAAAGTTTATCGGCTAAGAGTTAAATACTCCACTGTCTTTGTAAAGACGTGGAGTTTTTTTTATTAACTCGAATTTCGACTATAACCATGATTCTTTTTGATGATTCGGTTAATAACTAGCACGGTTAGCTACTAAGTTCCAAAGGAATATGGCAACTATTGCACCAAGCACAGCAACAATTACACCAGAAATACTTAGAGATGCTGCGGCTAGTTGAAACCTTCCTGTCTCCAAGAGAGTAACTATGATTCCCCCGATTAAAGCACCTATAATTCCTAAAATCATGGTTGAAAGAATTCCACCACCCTGCCGACCAGGATAAATAGCTTTCGCTATGGCTCCGGCAAGTAAACCCAGAATTATCCAAGCAATAATGTTCAGCATAATTTAATCCAACAATAAGCTGATATCTAGCCTATAAATTGCTATGGACTTATCCGTCTATCGTAAGAAATAACTCTGGAAGGGGATGAGGGGGATGAGGGGGATGAGGGGGATGAGGGGGATGAGGGGGATGAG
>NZ_JCACKM010000091.1:0-28912 GCF_059505385.1 Desmonostoc vinosum | reverse complement strand
TAGCGCAGCGTAAAGCCTGCGGCATAGCTTCGCTTAGAGCGAGTCCTCGAGCGTCGGTACGAGCGTCAGCGTAAAGCCTACGGCATAGCTTCGCTTAGAGCGACACAGGAGCGTCGCGTCATTACGAATTACGAATTACTAACCAACGTCATCATGGGCGAAGCGGTTGAAGAGAAAATCTAGAGCATAGTTACGTAGTTTATAGTATTCTGGATCTTCCATGATGCGGGCGCGATCGCGGGGACGAGGAAAGGGAATTTCCATGACTTCACCAATTTTGGCATGGGGGCCGTTGGTCATCATGACCAATTTGTCTGCTAAAAATAATGCCTCATCGATGTCGTGGGTAATCATTAACACTGTGCAGCGGTTATCGTTCCAAATTTTTAGCAATTCTTCTTGTAATTCTTCTTTGGTGATGGCATCTAGCGCCCCAAAGGGTTCATCTAAAATTAAAACTTTGGGACGAATTGACAAAGCACGGGCAATAGAAACCCTTTGTCTCATACCACCAGACATTTGCATAGGTTTCTTTTCCATGGCATCGGCTAATCCCACCATTGCTAAATTATCGCGGACGATCGCTCTTTTTTCAGCTTCGGGTTTATTGGGATAAACGGCGTTAACGGCAAGGTAAATATTTTCAAAAGCAGTCCGCCAAGGTAGCAAGGCATAGTTTTGAAAGACAACCATTCTGTCTGGGCCTGGTTTAGTAATTGGCTGTCCTTCTAATAAGACTTGCCCGGAGGTAGGAAAGTTAAAACCGGATACCATATTTAGCAGCGTCGATTTGCCACAGCCAGAGTGACCGATGACGCAAATAAATTCGCCTTGTTCTACGTTGAGGTTAACACCGTCGAGGACGGTGAAGGGGCCTTTTTTGGTGGGATAAATCTTAGAGACATCTTTAATTTCTAGAAAAGGTTGGCGGCTGATGGTTGTAGTGACTAATGGTTTTCCTAGTTCTTCTCTAGGCATGTCGGTTACTCTAGAAGTGCGGTTTTGCATGGCTGTTTTGGGTTTAATAAATTTATGGGACTGGGGAGCCAGTCATATCATGTCCGTTTAAAGACTTATGATTTGGCTGACGCGGAGATAGGGAGACGCGGGGACGCGGAGAAACTTTTATGATAAGTGATTAGCCTGACATGATGTCGCGTGCGGAGGCGTCCTCCGTTGAGCGAACTGGCGTGACTGGGGAAGAGGACGCGGGGACGCGAAGAAAATTTCTTTCTCATCCCCCTCATCTTCTTACTCCTCTACGACGCGACTCTCCTCACGGGGGAATCGAGAATTACTTCGGCGACTGAGAAATCACGTTTAATTGGCAAGTTGTTGAGATAGGTGATTGGGTCGTCGGCATTAAAGGGAGTACCATCGAAGAGTTTGATGGGTTGGCGAATGTAGCTGATATCTAAGCCTAATTCCCGCGCTGCGGTGCTAAATACACGCACTCGACAAACGCGTTCGACAACTTCTACCCAGTTTCTGGGGAAGGGAGTGTCACCCCAACGCGCTAGTTGACTCATAATCCAAATTTGTTCGGTGCGGCTGGGACGGTTAATGGCAGACTCAGAATAAAACTGGTGGTGGGCGTATTGCCTGAGTGGATGGTCTAAGTCACAGACAAGGCTGTTGGGATCTTCGAGTTGGATATACTCAAGATCTGTGCTGACATATTCGCGTCGGGCTAATATTTGCCGCACTTCTTCAGCATTGTCGTGAATTGCACAGTAATAGCAAGCTTCTAATAAGGCTTTGGTTAAGGCAATGTGGGTGTTGGGATGATTTTCTGCCCAATCTTCCCGCACACCGAGAACTTTACCGGGGTGTCCTAGCCAAACTTCTAAGTCGGTAGCAATGGTAAAGCCCACACCTTCAACGGCGGCGCGATAGTTCCAAGGTTCACCCACGCAGTAACCATCTATACTGCCACTTCGCAAGTCGGCTACCATCTGGGCTGGGGGAATTGTCTTCATGTCTACATCGAAGTCTGGGTCAATTCCCCCAGCTGCTAGCCAGTAACGCAGCAGTAAATTGTGCATGGATGCGGGATGCACTACCCCCATTGTGTGACGTTGGTCACGGGTACGAAGCAAGTAATTTTTGAAGTCTGATAGGGTTTGCACGCCTTGGTCATAAAAGCGTTTTGCCAAGGTGATGGCATTACCGTTACGCGTCATCGTCAAGGCGGTGACGACTGGCAGAGGTTGATTGTTGTGTCCTCCCAGTGTTAGCCACATTGGCATCCCCGAAGGCATTTGTGCAGCATCTAAATAACCGCCAGTCATGCCATCAACAATACCCCGCCAGCTGCTTTCCCGCACGAGGTTGACTTCATCTAAACCATGCTTGGTAAAGAAACCTTTTTCCTTGGCGACTGCTAAGGGGGCGCAAGCAGTTAGAGGTAAGAAGCCAATATCTAGGTTAACTTTTTCTAAACCATGACGAGCGATCGCCGCTGTTTTTCTGGCCCGAATTTTCTTGATGCGTTTCTGCTGGTTGAGGAAGTAAATCATCTCACTCCGCAAGCTGTAGTAACTGGGATGTTCAACTACTTCCATCCGCTTGCGGGGTCTGGGGATATCTACTTCTAGGATGTCACCAATTTTGGATTCGGGGCCATTGGTTAACATGACAATTCTGTCAGATAACAGCACCGCCTCATCGACATCGTGTGTCACCATCACGGCGGTTACTTCATTTTCTTCGCAGATTTGCATTAATTGTTCTTGCAAATTGCCGCGTGTGAGTGCATCCAACGCCCCAAAAGGTTCATCTAATAATAGTAACTTGGGACGGATTGCTAAAGCGCGGGCGATCGCTACACGTTGTTTTTGTCCACCCGATAACATACCGGGCTGTTTGTCAGCATGGGGACGCAACCCCACCATATCGATGTGTTTCTCAATAATTGCATTGCGTTCCGGTGCAGGTAAACCCTTCATTACCGAGTCTACAGCCAGGGCAATATTTTCTCTGACTGTCCGCCAAGGCAACAGCGAATAATTTTGAAACACCACCATCCGGTCAGGCCCTGGTTTACTAATTCTTTGTCCTTCCAGAGTCACAATACCATCAGTGGGTAAATCCAAACCCGCGATCATATTTAAGAGAGTAGATTTACCACAACCGGAGTGACCAATCAAAGAAACGAATTCTCCTTTTTTAATTTGGAGGTCAATACCTTTGAGGGCGATATACTTGCCACCACCAGTTAAGTTAAAAACTTTATCAATTTGGTCAACAGCGACGAATACAGACATAATAATTTTGGGGATTGGGGATTAGGGGAATTGGGGTACGACTTCGCTCAGCCCACGGGGAATGGGGAATGGGGAATTGGGCTTCTCTGCGAGACGCTACGCGTAGCAAGATCCCGAAGGGTACGACTTCGCTCAGCCCACAGGGAATGGGAATTACAATAGTTCTTTCCCAGTCCCCAGTCCCTACTTCTGTTCTGCGGGTAAAATTTTATTTTGAATCCAAGCCATTAATTTATCTAGCAAAAGACCGACAACGCCGATGTAAACTAGAGCTAAAATTACCTCGCTGACGTTGTTATTTTGATAGGCATCCCAGATAAAGAAGCCAATGCCGACGATACCAGACATGACGATTTCGGCGGCGATAATTGCTAACCAAGCTAAACCGATCGCAATTCTCAAACCTGTGAAAATGTATGGTAAGGCAGCAGGAATTAAAATGTTGGTGAAATATTCTTTTTTGTTGAGTTGTAGAACTTTGGCAACGTTGTTGTAATCTTGGGGAATTTGGGTAACGCCGACAGCAGTATTAATTAAGATGGGCCAAATTGCGGTGATGAAAATTACAAAGAGGGCTGCTGGTTCGTTTTGTCGTAATGCTGCCAGAGAAATTGGTACCCAAGCCAAAGGTGGTACAGTCCGCAATAACTGAAAGATGGGGTCTAAAGCTTTGGACATTGTTTTATTAACACCAATCAAAACGCCCAAGCCAATACCAACAATTGCCGCTAAGGTATAACTAATTGCAACGCGTTTGAGGCTGGCGAGAATCTGCCAAAATAAACCTTTATCTATACCGCCTCGGTCATAAAAAGGCCAGAAAATTAATACCCAAGTGTCTTGAATAACTTGTATTGGCCCTGGTAATGTAGCGCCAGGAATCCAAGAAAACAACTGCCAAATACCTAAGAAAATTAGTATAGCAAGAACTGGTGGGACGAGTTCAGGAAATTGTTTTTGCAGACGGGATACAAAGCCATTATCAAACTTAGGGCTTGCAGGGCGTTTTTGCGCGACGGTCATGTAATCTGTTCTCCTCGAATTTAGGTTAGCTAATATGTGTCAGTTTTCGTATAGTTTGTAGTCAGGACTTTAGTGCTAAAGCACTAACTACAGACTTTCACAATGACTAAACACTGACTTTCTTGATTTTGAGATTCTTCAGATATGCTTCTGGGTTCTCTGGGTCAAACTTGATACCATCAAAAAACTCTTCTACGCCGCGAGATGTGTTTGTGGGAATGTCGGCGGTGGCGATACCTGCTTCTTTGGCGGCTTCTTTCCAAATATCTTCGCGGTTGACTTTATTAATGAGTTCTTTAGCTTTGGCGGCGTTATTGGCAATGTAATCTTTTGGTAAAAATCCCCAACGAACGTTTTCGGTAATGAACCATAAATCATGACTCTTGTAGGGATAAGAAACGCTACCTTTTTCGTCTTTCCAATAGTAAGCAGCCATGGATTTATCATCGATTTTGCGACCATCACCCATGTCATATTTACCTTGGTAGGGGTCTATCAAAATTTCGGCTGGTAGGTTGAAATAATTGCGAGATGCAAGAATTTGAGCTGCTTCTTTGCGGTTATTAAAGTTATCTAACCACTGCTGGGCCTCCATGATTCCTTTTAAAATTGCTTTGGTGGCTTTGGGATTTTTATCAACCCAGTCAGCCCTCATGGCCAAATATTCTTCGGGGTGATTTTTCCAAATCTCTGCGGTTAAGGCGGCGACATAGCCAATTTTGTCTTTGACGAGGCGGTAAGGCCAAGGATCGCCGGTACTAAAGGCATCCATTGTGCCTGTTTTCATGTTGGCAACGGTTTGCGCTGCGGGAACTGTCAGCAGTTTGACATCTGCATCAGGATCTAAGCCGCCAGCAGCTAACCAATAACGAATCCATAAGTCTTGGTTGACGTGGGGAAAGGTGAATGCAGCGGTAAAGGGTGTTGAGGATTTGAGTTCTGTGAATAAAGATTTAGCACTAGCAAGTTGTAAATTGATACCTTTGCCTTGGTGTTTACTGGCGATCGCAATCCCATTTCCATGTGTAATTAGTTGACATAATACATACATGGGGATTTTTTGATTGCCTTTGGTAATTAAACCTTCTGTAATTAAATGTGGCATTGGCATCTGCCACTGCCCGCCATCAATACCACCACCAACAGCACCAATTTCTACGTTATCTCTAGCTGAACCCCAAGAAGCTTGTTTGGAAAGATTAACATCGGTCATGCCATACTTCGCAAAGAAGCCTTTTTCTTTGGCAATAATTAAAGGAGCCGCTTCTACAATTGGGATATATCCTAATTTAACTGTGGTAGTTTCTGGTTTTTGCTCAGGACTCAGATTAGCTACAGATACTGCTGTTGGCTGTGATTGACTGCTACCACCAGTCAAGCTATCAGGGGGATTTCCTAAGCAGCCTTTGAGGAATACAGCACCCGCTGATGCTCCTGCTGTTAATATAAATTTGCGCCGAGAAAATTGATTAAAAAATTCAGTCATAATATCTCCTAAAACAAAAATTTTATTTTTTAGACATAACAATCTGGGCAACAGAAAACTCATGTCTCTTGCGCTATCAAACAAAATTCCAAGCTATAGATAGTTAGGTAAATTCAACCCTTTCTTAACAGAAAAGGCGACCTCGACTATTTGGGTGAACACTTTGTTAACTTTATTTAATTTTTGCGTGGTGAATGTGAGCCATCACTAAGCTTGTTGAAATTAGTTTACAGGCTTTTATGGTAAATTGGTTAACCTCGAACAAGAATTATTAAATAAATATTAGATTATTGATATAAGTAAAAGTTTATCTAACCTAGAAATTATCTGGGTGACTATAAATGGATAGTCATAACTCTATTGATAAGATAGTTTTTAACAGATAGCGATCATAGTCATAACTCTATAGATAAGATAATTTTTAACAGATAGCGATCGCACTATATATTAGTAGGAACAGGTTTAAAAGCCTCTTTGTGGCTAGATTAGACGTTTTGAAGTAGCTGGCGATCGTTATTCATATTAAGTATTATTACCTTATAGATAAAGAATGGTTTTTACACTTTTAAAAGCGTTCAGCATGTAGAAGCAGCATACAAAGGTAAAAGTAAAAATTTGATTTTTTACTTTTTGAGATGTGATAGATAGTATTAAACCTATTAACTAGATAATTGTTTGCTTATCGTTTTTTAAGAGGGAACAAGGAACGGGGAACTCTTAACAAGACCTTACACCCGCGCCAAAGGGGTTGTAAAAAAATCAGCTTTTTGAGGCTGAATTTTGGTGTAGTGCATCATGCTACTTGACAAGCATAGGTAATAAGTCATAGCATTTGTTCGGTGCGTTAAATTCCATCGACGCATCTCCTCCGATCCTTGAAAACCGCATAATTTCGTTGAGATGCGTCGATGCCTTGTATAGTAAGGTTTTCAGGCTACAAAATTGTTGATTTTTTCCAATTTTTTGTCAATCATCAAGAGAGGCGTCGATTAGGGGGTCTCGAACCCTCACCTGGCAAGGCTTCCAACAGTGAACTCTTTCCGCAACCACTTCCCCTAACGGGGATGGAAACTTTTTTGCCTCTTCTTGTGTTAAGAAGAGACTCCAACTTTCCGCAACCACTTCCCCTAACGGGGATGGAAACAGTCCTTTGACTCCCAGTGTGGCCAGTGTTCCGAGGACTTTCCGCAACCACTTCCCCTAACGGGGATGGAAACATCAAGTTGAACCCCATGCGGTTCAGTGCAGAACAGCTTTCCGCCACTACTTCCCCTAACGGGGATGGAAACAAACCATCAAAATTATTAGAACTGAAAATTTTTCCATAAATTACAAAACCCCGACTTCCTAGAGAAATCGGGGTTCTTAATTTAAGACTGAAAATTAACCAACAGAGTCAACTTGCTCTATAGGCTTTTGAGATTCTGGCGATAGTTTAAATGCAAACCTCAACAAAGGTGGTGCTAAGAAAGTCGTTAAAATCACCATAATGATGATCGCAGCTTGCAAGGCTTTATCCAAGGCACCACTAGCTGAGCCAATAGCAGCAAACACTAGTCCCACTTCACCACGCGGAATCATCCCTACACCAATGGCGACGCGATTAATTTGCGGTAGACCAAATACTGACCAGCCCGTGACAATTTTACCAAGAATTGCGACCACTATTAAGAAGGTGGCGATAATTAATCCTTCTCGATTCTCTGGTACAACGGGATTAAGCACACCTATGTCAACTTTAGCACCAACGGTAATAAAGAAAATTGGCACCAAAATATCGGCAACAGGCTTAACCAAATCATCTAACTCGTTACGCTTATCAGTTTCATCCAAAACTAAACCAGCTGCAAAAGCACCTAAAATAGCTTCTAAATGAATTGCATTACCCAA
The DNA here is from genome assembly GCF_059505385.1 of Desmonostoc vinosum. Taxonomy (NCBI): domain Bacteria; kingdom Bacillati; phylum Cyanobacteriota; class Cyanophyceae; order Nostocales; family Nostocaceae; genus Desmonostoc; species Desmonostoc vinosum. The sequence goes on along the minus strand of NZ_JCACKM010000091.1, from coordinate 21,247 downwards.
GAAAGCCATGAAGAATGCAAATGCAAACGCAGGAATGATGATGTTTCCTCGCGTTTTTAACTTATCAGTAACAGCAACAAAGCCGAAATTGAAGAATTTGCTGAGTAAAATCGAGCCGATGAGAAAGATAGTAGCGCTGACAATCAGATAAATCACGTTGAGAATATCTATCTCGCCAGTCTTGGCAAGGCTGGCAACCACTGCCAACACAATGATACCCAAGATATCGTCAATAACAGCAGCACCGACAATGATCTGACCTTCGCGAGATTTTAGCTGCCCAATTTCTGACAAAACTTTGGAAGTAATACCGATACTAGTAGCAGTCAGGGCAGCACCTGCAAAAATCGCGGGAATTGCAGGGGCATGAAAGAAATATATCAACCCTGTAGTACCAACCCCAAAAGGAACTGCTACCCCAACACAAGCAACAATTGTCGCTTGATAACCAACTTTTGTCAGTTCCCTTAAATCCGATTCTAGACCGATTTCAAATAACAAAACGATAACACCCAGTTCGGCAAGCACTGAAATGACTTCGCTTTGGCTTTGAAAAATTGATGTGGCAGCATCGGCACTGATGTCATTAATAGATTGTAAGATGGTCATGATCAGCGAATCAGAAGCGATCGCACCACTGTCGGGAAACACAACTAGATGTAGAGCGGAAGCGCCTACAATTACACCAGCAACCAATTCCCCTAAAACTGGAGGTAGGTCTATCATCCTCGACAACTCGCCACCAATTTTACTGGCTAGATAAATAACTACTAAGCTGAGCAATACGCCAGTTAGAACGATGGGGGCATATTCTGCCTCGTTTGTTGTTGCTAGCAAAGGAAAATGCAACACAGAACTGAGGGAAGTTACCCAGGTAAGTGAATTAACTATTGGTTCTGAAAAAATCATCTTCTCCATCTGTTGTGCTGTTTGGTTCTACAGTTAGGTTAAACCTTCTGTCTGTTGCTTTGCATTGCCAAGTTTTGTATGAAAATGCAAAAAGTAACGAATAATACCAAATTTCGCTCAAATAAAAGACAGGCATCTCGCCTGTCCTCTCAAGAAATATGGGGAGTGGGGAGTGGGGAGTGGGGAGTGGGGAGTGGGGGGATGAGGGGGATGAGGGGGATGAGGGAGTAAGGGAATAACCTTGATTCTTGACTTTTAACTAATTCCCAATTCCCAACTCCCAATTCCCAATTATTGAATTAGGTTTGATAGCCGTAAGTTTGGCATCATTGTTTCTCAGCACAACCTTCCAAAACTTTATTGCCTAAAATGAGAGTCACCGAATAAGGATACTCTTGATCTGACATCCCATCACTACAGACATCAACTTTTTTGATAATTAATGTATTGTTACTTCTGCCTTTTAAAGGATACACTCGCATCAACTCTACGGGACGCCCTTGTGCCTTTAAAGGTGTAACATATGGGAACGCTTGCTTTTGTATATCTGGCGACGAGTAAACAATTCCGCGCTTGCTCACAGTGACACTCCAAAATGGTTCTGTACCATGAGCGATAAATTCTTCACCACTAGTAGTCTCTGCAACACCTACATTACCAACCAACAAACCAGTACCAATTCCCAACAGCACAACGCAAGACATAAAGGTTTTCATAGATTTTAAAGATAACAATATTCTTTAATTCTAAGAAATCGAAAACCCATCTAAGGGAGGGGGATGCACTTCTGTTTCAAAGACGCTACGCGTAGCAAGGATGAGGGGGGTGAGGGGGATGAGGGAGAAAATTTCTCCGCGTCCCCGCGTCCCCGCGTCCCCGCATCCCCAGTCCCCAGCCCCTATGCTTTAGCTGCCAAAAGTTCTAAAACCCCGGCATGTGCTAACACTACGTCAGGTTCGTGTTGCAGAGCAGCGTAGTATTTTCTGGCAAACACGCTGCCCACTTCTGATGGTATGATCAAGGCGCGAGCAGCAGCCATCAAATTTTGAACATCTTCTAAAGATATGGGTTCATCCGCACAAAGCATTTCATCAATTTGCACAACTAGCTCTGAAATGCGATGCAACCACGCAAATTGTTCATGACTAATGACAAGTTGCAACAACTCCCCGCTTGATAAGCGTCCACTCACCTGCTCGTAGGCAATGCGTTCTGTCTTGAGTAAACAGGCGTGGAGGTGCAGTAATTTATTTCTTAGATTACGCAGATGTTGATGTTGGTTGATTCGTTGTAAAAGCGTGTTATGAGTCAATTTAACCCATCCTCCTGTGACAGTATTCTTTGATAATCTGATTGATGACCAATGAACCATTGCAGAAAACTGGTTCTTTTAGTGGTACACCAGCAATGAGAAGCACGTCCAATGCTGATTTCGCTGCCGATGGATTCGCAATCTTAACTTTCTATTGTCCTATACAATTTACTAGATAGCTCTCACATATGACTAATCATATATTAGCATAAATATATATAAGAAATGACAAAGAGAGTTTTTACTACCTTAGTGACGGAAAACCACCTATGTCGCTAGTACATGCAATTTTAGGTTTGCTTCAGCAGGAAGAAATGACAGGTTATGACTTAAAAATAAGTTGCTTTGATCAATGTATTGCTCATTTATGGCCCGCAGATCAGGCACAGATTTACAGAACTCTCGATAAATTAGTTGAGCAAGGTTGCGTTACTTGTAGTGTTGAAATTCAACGCGATCGCCCCAACCGTAAAGTCTATAGTATCACTGAAACAGGAAAAGCTGAATTAATGCTGTGGCTGCAACAACCTCAGCCTTTACCAACAGTACGAGAACCATTGCTTATTCAGTTATTTTTTGCTGCACAGTTACCAAATCAAGCCATTATTCAACTGCTAGAACAACAATTAGCTGCTCGCCACGAAAAGCTAACTAAATGTGAAAAAATTGATTTACCAGCACTTGATGATCGCTGTGCAAGTCGAGAACAAATTATGCAACGGCTTGTACTAGATTTAGTCACACGAAGAGAACAAACTTACATTGATTGGCTCAAAACAGCTATTGATGTTATTGATCAGCAGTCTAAATAATTCGTAGTTCGTAATTCGTAATTCGTAATTAGAATCACTCTAATCTGGCTAGGATTTACAATTGGTTGGTATTCTAACTCTTTACAGGCTTTGCGATCGCTAAAAGTAAATCCTTAGTTGGTTAATATTACCATAAATTTTAGTTAATTATGTATTTTTTCTAAAAAAATAAGATACTGTATGACATTTCACTTGCATGGGAACATTTTATGTGTAGTTTAATTACAATTTAAAAATTACTAAAAATGGAATATTTCTGGAATTAGGCTAAAGCAAATTGGAGTGATGAACTGGAGTTAACGATGGTATCTATATGCGCCGACTTATTGCTATTAGTTCAGTTTTAATCGCCTATGCAGCCTTGAATGCACCAGTCATGGCTCAACCTCCAGTACAGGTAGCAAAATCACCAGTAGTTGTTGCTAGTAGCTCAAACTTAGGACAATTAAGGATTAATCGCCGTCTGTGGAATCAACAGAGAATCTACAACTATCGCTATACACTGAGCAGAAGTTGCTTCTGTACAGAAGAAGCTAGGGGGCCAGTAATCATTGAGGTGCGTAATGGGAGAACAACTTCTATTAAGTATGTTGCTACTGGTAAACCAGCCAATCCAGAGCTATTCCGCCAATACAGTACAGTGCCCAAGCTGTTTAATATAATTAGGGATGCGATCGCTCAAAGAGTCTCTAGCTTAAATGTAGAATACAACTCTCAACTCGGCTATCCAACCCAAATTAATATTGACTTCAAAAGTCAAGTAGCGGATGAAGAACTATTTCTCACAGTTGAGAATCTACAAGTACTTCGTTAACTGAAATCTTGTAACATTTTCAATTATTGTGGGGTGGGTACTGCCATAACGTCAAAATTGGGATTTTAGCGAACGGTGAGTAGTACCCACCTTACCGTTTATTAGACCGCAGATCGTTTACCTGTCAGCATATCTTTGAGGATGACAAGATATTCATCAAATGAAATATATACTATTTTGTCTAGCATAGGGTTTTTTTGAAAAAATGGTCTAGTGTAAATCTTAGACATCGAGTGATGTAATGTGTGTTCTCGCGAATCGTTGTGTGTAATAAATAAAAAAAATCTTTCTAAAATACCAGATGGGTTTAAATTTCTCGTTTTTAAATTGCGCTCTCCTAAGTTTCCTTCGACTATCAAATTCCCGTGTTCTATTAGTTCATTATGATGAATCACAACAGACCCCATCCAGCAGATAAGCAAATAAGAAATGAAAACTTGATTGGTAGTGACTCCGAAAACTAAATGTGAACTATAACCAATTCCTCCCCAAATAATAGTCCACATCAAAATAGAAATTATTAGTTTTCCGAAGCTGTACTGTTTTTTAAGTTTTGGATGAAAAGCTATCTTGAAAGTAGTTATAGTAACTACAAATATGCTTCCTAAAAAGATTTCACAGAAATTATAAACAGCTTTGACGAATTGATTTTTAATCTCTCCCAGGGGATGAAACTCTATATCTCTGTAAGTATTGACCTGAGAATGATGATAAGGATGTACTATGTTAAAAACCTGGGGGTCGAGAAGTATCATCCAAGATAAAACTGAGTAAAAAAAATGATTATGTACACCAGGTAAATATTCATGCCAACATTCATGCATGAAAAGTGCTAATAGGCACAAAATATAAACTCCTGGAAAAAGCATGAAGCCAAATGCAAAAATATTGACAGAGGCATATATATAAGGAAGAAAAAATAGATATATAAGCCAGGTCAAAGAAGCAACAAAAAGTTTGATAGTTTGATTATATGCCGTTTTGCTGCTAGCAATCATCTTCATATTCGCATTTATTAAAAATCATCTTCTCAAGCAGATTAAGATAATAGTTTTGAGGATTTTGCCATCAAAGTTACAAAATATAATGCTATTCAGAAGATGGTGATATTTGATTAAATACTTGTATAAGAATCTGACTTGATTCATGAAATTATTTGCGTGGTGCGCGTTCGCGAAGCGTCTCGCACAGAAGCGCAGCGCAAGCGCGACAGGCAGGGAGTAGGGAGTAGGGAGTGGGAAATCAACTAATACTATTTCACGAAGTACTTGACACAAATGATTTGTTTCTAATTCTTTCCCCCTGCCCCCTGCCTTTCAAGGGTAGGTTTTTCATATTCAGTCTGAAAAAACCTATTTTTTCGTTCCGAAATCTTTCTCCGCGTCCCCGCGTCCCCGTGTAAGCGCGTAAGCGCGTCAACCAAAACGCGAAATCTAAAAAACCTACCCATAAGAGCTGCCGCCTCTCTAATGGCTATAACCCCAACTTTTGTAACACTGACTTTGTAGAAACAATGTGACGTTCTAAGCCTAGTTCTTGCGGGCTAATTCCGACTGCCAAAGCAATTAATTGAGGTAAGTGCAAAACAGGTAAACCTAATTTTTGACCAATGACCTTTTCTACCTCTGGTTGACGCGAGTCTAAATTGAGGTGGCATAGAGGGCAAGGAGTAACCATACAGTCAGCACCTAATGCTAAGGCTTCTTGAATATGCATCCCTGCCATTTTAAAAGACTGGGTAGTAGCATAACTAGCCAGGGGCCAACCGCAACATTGCGTGCGACCTCGGTAATAAATTGGTGTTGCACCCACGGCTCGAAACATATTTTCCATTGCTTCTGGTTGATATGGATCATCAGGTATTGACTTTTGGGCGCGGAGGAGATAACAACCGTAAAAAGCAGCACATTTTAATCCAGTCAACTGACGGGTTACACGCTTAGTAATTTCGTTTAACCCATAATCTGCTATTAGGGCATAAAGGAGATGTTGAACTTTGGTGCTACCGCGATAAGGTAGACAGCCTTCTTTATGCAGCAAGCCATTAACCTGTTCAATGTAAGCGGGGTTGGTGATTTGGGATTCTTGCAGGCGTTCGTTAACATGACCGATAACACCCTGACAAGTGCTGCAATGAGTTAGTAGGGGCAAATTTAAATCTTCTGCTAGAGCAATATTTCTGGCATTGACTGTATCTTCTAGTAGTTGGGAATCTTCCTTGAATGTGCCCGAACCACAGCAAGCCGCTTTTTTGAGTTCAATCAGTTCGATACCTAATGCTTGCGTCAGTGCTTTGGTTGAGAGAGTTAACTCTCGGCAGGCTCCTTGAGCGACACAACCGGGGAAGTAAGCATATTTTAGTGTCTGAGATAGCATAGAACTATATTTGGGTAGAGCGATCGCCCAAGACAATAACTGTTTGATCATCGCTTGTTAGTATCACTAACAAGGTAAGGGATATTGCTTGAGACTTCATAAAAAAAATTTAGCAAGAATTGAAAAATACAGGCTTTCACGCAGTCTATGCGATCGCGCTTTCCGATAAGATGTATATGCTCAAAACAATATCCCCCGTCAAGAGCACAATCATAGCCACTGGTTAAGGACTTTTAACTATGAGCCAAGAAGATATTTTTGAAAGAGTCAAAGAAATTGTCATCGAGCAACTGGGCGTAGAAGATGAGAGTAAAGTGACACCAAAAGCCACTTTTATTGATGATTTAGGGGCTGACTCTCTAGATACTGTGGAGCTGGTAATGGCTTTAGAAGAAGAATTTAATATCGAAATTCCTGATGAAGCCGCTGAAAAGATTTTATCAGTTCAGGATGTAGTAGACTACATCAACAATAAAGTTCCTGCATAGGATAAAAGCTGAGCATTCATTGCCCAGCACTGTTTCGGTAAAATCTTGACTGAGAAATGGCGTGCGAGCGCCAATTCAATGCCAAGTATCTCAATGGGTTTCTATCGCACACTGAGCCAGTCCTAGAGGAAGATTGCCCAACCTCAGGAACTGGCAAACCCAAAGGGTGCTAGTTCAATGGTCACTTTAATACCCGTTGCTACTATCGGGGAAACTATTTTCCAGATGATGATTGCCTTCAAGGGTATCTCATCCACGCCACTTCGAGTGGACATCTAGGTGAAAATTTCCAGCTTTCCATTCCAGCAAGTTTCTATTTGAGGTCTCAATCCTCCAACAAGAAACGTAATTGCAAACCGCGAATGGTTGCTGAGCGTAGTTGAAGCATTGCGAATTACGAATTGTTTAATCACCTGGATTGCGACTCACTAAAGTTCGCCTATCTGAACTCAGCACTGCTTATTGTTTTGCCTGCTGATTTTTCGCCACCTTTAATTAAATCATGACAGACTTTAAACGTAAACGCGTTGTTGTAACTGGTGTTGGCGCGATTACACCTATTGGTAACACACCAACAGAATATTGGGAAGGATTGTTGAGTGGACGTAATGGTATTGACTACATTACCTCATTTGATACGTCTCGCCATGATTGCCGGATGGCAGGAGAGGTGAAAAACTTCGATCCGCAAGACTATCTAGAGCGCAAAGAAATTAAGCGTATGGATCGGTTTTCCCAATTTGGGGTTTCGGCTGCAAAACAGGCTTTGTTGGATGCAAAATTAGTCATTAACGAACTAAACGCGGAACAGATAGGTGTAATTATTGGTTCTGGCATTGGGGGTATCAAAGTTTTAGAAGACCAGCAAACAATCTACCTCAACCGTGGCCCCGATCGCTGTAGCCCATTCATGATTCCAATGATGATCGCCAATATGGCAGCAGGGTTAACAGCGATTCACACTGGTGCTAAAGGCCCAAACTCCTGTTCTGTGACAGCTTGCGCTGCTGGTTCCAATGCCATAGGAGATGCTTTTCGTTTGGTTCAAGGGGGCTATGCTCAAGCGATGATTTGTGGAGGATGTGAGGCCACAATTACACCCTTGACATTGGCCGGTTTTGCTGCTTGTAAGGCTCTCTCTGTGCGTAATGATGATCCAACTCATGCCTGCCGTCCCTTTGACCGCGATCGCGATGGCTTTGTCATGGGCGAAGGTTCAGGGATTTTAATTATCGAAGAACTGCAACATGCCCTCAGTCGCGGCGCTCGCATTTATGCTGAAATGGTCGGCTATGGGATGACCTGTGACGCCTTCCATATGACCTCTCCAGTTCCTGGCGGTGAAGGCGCAGCTAGAGCTATTCAATTGGCATTAAAAGACGCAGAACTCACACCAGAGCTAGTGAGCTATATCAACGCCCATGGCACCAGTACCCCAGCGAATGACTCTAACGAAACCGCAGCGATTAAAAAAGCTTTGGGCGAACACGCTTATAAAACAGCAGTCAGTTCCACCAAATCGATGACAGGTCATTTGTTGGGTGGTTCTGGAGGTATCGAAGCAGTAGCCACGGTATTGGCGATCGCCAATGATCAAATTCCACCAACAATCAATCTGGAAAACCCTGACCCAGAATGTGATTTAGATTACGTCGCTAACTCTAGCCGCGCGCAAAAAGTGGAGGTGGCATTATCTAATTCTTTTGGGTTCGGTGGTCACAATGTCACGCTAGCCTTTAAAAAGTACATCTAAATAATTCCAATTTTGCTGCTGGTCTGCTTTTTGGAGATGATGCCATCAAAAGTATCATATATATCATTCCGCTCACAGCTCAGCGTTCAGCATGACCAAATTGTCAGCTTAATTAATTACCAGAAACTCAGAAGATCCCGCTTGTCCATCGACATTCGGGAATGGGATGATGAGGATACTGTGGAAAATTTTAATGAGTGATCAGTTATCAAGCTTATAAGAACTGTTAATTGATAACGGATCACTGTTAAACCCCCAGTAAGAGAAGCTAAAAGAGTGCTAACCCGTCGTTAACAACAAGAGATTATGGCTGTTGCAACCCAATCCCTAGAAGAACTTTGTATTAACTCGATCCGCTTCTTGGCTATTGACGCTGTAGAAAAGGCAAAATCGGGACACCCAGGACTGCCGATGGGCGCGGCTCCGATGGCTTTCGTAATTTGGGATCGCTTTATGCGGTATAACCCCAAAAATCCTAAGTGGTTTAACCGCGATCGCTTTATCTTATCTGCTGGGCACGGTTCCATGTTGCAGTATGCCCTGCTCTACCTAGCTGGTTACGACAGCGTTACCATCGAGGATATTAAACAATTCCGTCAGTGGGAATCCAAAACCCCCGGACACCCAGAAAACTTCATGACTGCTGGTGTAGAAGTGACTACCGGCCCCTTGGGACAAGGTATTGCCAATGCAGTCGGTTTAGCGATCGCTGAAGCTCACCTCGCTGCCAAGTTCAACAAACCCGATGCCAAAATTGTTGACCACTACACCTACGTAATTCTAGGTGATGGTTGTAACATGGAAGGTGTTTCCGGTGAAGCCAGTTCTTTCGCAGGACACCAAGGATTGGGTAAGCTCATCGCTCTGTACGACGACAACCACATCTCTATTGATGGTTCTACAGATGTAGCATTCACCGAAGACGTTTCCAAGCGATTTGAAGCATACGGCTGGCATGTGTTGCACGTCAAAGAAGGTAATACCGATTTAGATGCCATTGCTAAGGCAATTGAAGAGGCAAAATCTGTCACCGACAAGCCTTCGATGATTAAGGTCACAACCACCATCGGTTATGGTTCTCCCAACAAAGCCAACACCGCAGGTGTTCACGGTGCAGCGCTAGGTACTGATGAAGTCAAATTGACCCGCAGCAACTTGGGTTGGGAGTACGAACCTTTTGTAGTGCCCCAAGATGCTGTCAACCACATGCGGAAAGCTGTTGAACGCGGCGCAGGTTACGAAGCAGAATGGAATAAAGCCTTTGACGCTTACAAAGCCAAATATCCCCAAGAAGCAGCTGAGTTTGAGCGTTACATTAGCGGCAAACTACCCGATGGTTGGGATCAAGTACTACCTACCTACACCGCCGAAGACAAAGCACTACCCACCCGCAAACACTCAGAAACCTGTCTCAACAAACTAGCGGCAGTTTTACCTGAGCTAATTGGTGGTTCAGCTGACTTGACCCACTCTAACCTCACTGAAATCAAAGGTAAGGGTGAATTCCAGAAAGGGCAATATCAAAATCCCAACATCCACTTTGGTGTGCGAGAGCATGGTATGGGTGCAATCTGTAACGGTATCGCACTGCATGGTTCAGGCTTAATTCCCTACGGTGCTACTTTCTTGATTTTCACAGATTACATGCGTGCTGCCATCCGCTTATCTGCTCTGTCTCAAGCTGGTTCGATTTGGGTAATGACCCACGACTCGATTGGACAAGGCGAAGACGGCCCAACACACCAACCCATCGAAACCTTAGCATCCCTGCGAGCCATTCCTAAATTAACAGTAATTCGTCCCGCAGATGGCAATGAAGCATCTGGGGCTTACAAAGTGGCTATTGAAAGGGCAAAACAAAACGCTCCGACTTTGTTGGCCTTCACCCGTCAAAATGTTCCTAACTTGGCAGGTACATCGATTGAGGGTGTAACCAAGGGCGGATACACAGTGGTAGATAGCGAAGGTACGCCAGAGTTAATCATCATTGGTACTGGTTCCGAGTTGAACCTCGCTGTCACCGCCGCCGAGAAACTCACCGCTGAGGGTAAAAAAGTTCGTGTTGTCTCGTTACCTGCGTGGGATTTATTTGAAGCGCAGGATGCAGCTTACAGAGAGTCTGTTCTACCTAAAGCTGTCACCAAGCGTTTGGCTGTAGAAGCTGGTACTAGTTTTGGTTGGCATAAGTATGTGGGTACTGAGGGCGATACTGTAACTATTGACCGCTTTGGTGCTTCGGCTCCTGGTGGTGTCTGTCTGGAGAAATTTGGTTTTAGCGTTGATAATGTGTTAGCTAAAGCCAAAGCTTTGTTGGGTTAATAGCAACAGAATATTCTCTTAAATTAATTGTAGGGTAGGTGTTTTGCCTGCCCTTTTTTTGTTTTTAAACGCAGAGGATAATTGTTTATAATTGAGGTAATTAGTTGGTGGAGGAAATTATGCAGGAAGTTACTAATTATCATCAAGAACTGAGTAAGCTAAAAAACATCTAAATTACATAATCAAATTAAATAAAACTCTTGTGGGGTGGGCATCTTGCCCGCCCTAATTATGCAAGTTATATGTGGAACAGCTTAACCGTATATCTCCAGTAGTTGAAAAGTTAATTAAGGGTAATAGTTTATATCAGGTCAAGTTAAACCAACGAGAAATGATAAAAATGTTGGTAGAATTATTTGGGCAGTTTTCACCTGAAGAAATGAGAGCGATTCATGATGATGATTTCATACGCAGAATTGATAAGATTCTTGTACTAGAAGCTGTGTCAGGTAAATTAAATGATTTAACGCCGGAGCAAATTAAAATGTACGATGAAGCAGTAAAACGAAGATAAACAACGTGACTTATTTATTAGATACAAATATTGTTAGCTACATTTTGAGGAGAAACTGGGCTATAACAGAATCTTGAGTTTGGTACAGTACTGCTCGTACTTTTGCCAACAAAGGGTCAGTGGAATATAACTCAATTGACCTGTTAGAATAGGTATGTAATATATAATATGGCAATAAATTATGCAAAAAAATTCTAGCTACAATCAAGAATTTTTTAATCGCATCTCACCAATAGTGGAAAACCTATTTAATAAAAATAGTTTATATTTAGTGAAATTAAATAAACGGGAGATGATTGAAATGCTAGTAACTCTATTTGAAAGATTTTCTCCTGAAGAAATACGAGCAATTAAAGATGATGACTTAACAGATAGAATTGATAGTATTTTAATTTTAGAGGCTATTTCTGGCACGTTAAATGATTTGACCCCAGAACAAATAAAAATGTACGATGAAGCAGTAAAACGAAAATAAATAAGGTGACCTATTTACTAGATACAAATATTGTTAGTTACATTCTAAAGAAAAATGCAACTGTGGAAAATAAACTACAGGATGCTAAGATTGCAGGACAAAAAGTGTTTATCAGTTGTATAACTTATTATGAGGTTAAAAGAGGGCTTTTATATGCAAATGCTACGAGTCAGTTAGTAGAATTTAATCAGTTTTATGGAAAATATCAAGTTATATTTTTGGATGATATAGAAATTATTGAACAAGCCTGCCAAATCTATGTAGATTTAAAGGGCAGAGGTTTTACTATTCAAGAACAAGATATATTGATAGCTGCAACTGCGATCGCACGCAGTTTAATTTTAGTTTCCAATGATTCTGATTTATTAAGAATTGAGGGGATTAATCTAGAAAATTGGGCAGTAACAGAATCTTGAAATAGCAAGGGATTAGTTAAATAATGCCATATTACTTATTAACACCCCAAATCTAGGAGGTTCCCATGACCTCAGCACAAACACCGCTAGGCGTTGAATCAAGCCTGACCATACGCAGCTACCAGAATCTGACGGCAATTTCGTGAAAAACCTCCAAGAACATCCCCAAAGCGTATTGCTAACAGATTCTATTGAGCCAATTTTGCAGAAGTTGCATCCTGATGCACAGTATTGCATCGGTCAATATGAACTAATGCCTGCTAATGAACGCGGACATTATCCTATAGAACCAATGGATGTAGAGTTGGGGATTTGGCAAGGTCTCTATCAAAATTTAGAATTACCCTGGTTGCGGTGGTGGGATAAGCAGGGTAATTTGCTGGTGACAGGTTGGGAACAGTCACAAATACTGGAAGCGCGATCGCAACGCTTGGCTGCTAAGCTGAAAGAATTAGGCGTTAATCCAGAGGAATTGGGATAATGCCCAAAACAGCACTCAGGAAACAGCACTACTGAAGATATATTGCGAGTTAATTGCTGCTACACGACCAGCATCCACTAAAGCTTGATACACCATTGCCGTCACCTCTGCGCGCGTAGCATCGCGGGTAGGGTTGAGTTGCTTGAGGTTTGGGTAATTGACAATCATTTGTTTTTTGATAGCTTTTGCTACCTCGTCTTTGGCATAGTCAGGAATTTTTGCTTGGTCATCAAAAGCTTTAACGCTGGTTGTACCATCAGCAGTTAATCCTAGTCCATTGACTAAAGAAACAATAACTTGTACACGCTGGATATTTTGGTTGGGGTGGAAGGTATTATCTGGATAACCAGAAAGAAATAAACCTTGGTATGCTTGCTGAATGACTTTGGATGCCCAAAAATCGGCCGGCACATCTTTAAATTTAATCGCAGCACGGTTTGGTAATGGGTTGAAAGCTTTCACTACTAAAGCTGCATACTGTGCCCGTGTCATTGTAGCATCGGGTTTAAAGGTGCGATCGCGAAAACCTTGAACTATTCCCTGTTTATATAATTCTTGAATAAATGCAGCTGCCCAATGATTACTAATATCGGTCAAGTCGATATTGCTGGGAGTAACTACAGGTGTGGGCGTGACTACAGGTGTGGGTGTGGCGATGGGTGCAGGTGTAACTACAGGTGTGGGTGTGGCGATGGGTACAGGTGTGACTACAGGTGTGGGTGCAGGCGTAGCGACAGGTATTGTAGCAACAGGTACAGGCGTAGCGACAGGTGTTGTAGCAACAGGCACAGGCGTAGCAACAGGTGTGGGTGTGGAGACTGGACTACCTGCAAACTCTACATTCCCAGTTACTTTACTAGGATCAATTTGATTTCCTACAGAAATTAGCTTATTGGAACTGGCATTTTGCAAATCGAATTTCCCATTATTGCGGAGAATGTTGCCTCCTGGGTTGGTGGTATTCCCAAGGTCGGGTAAAGCAGTTGCAATGATAGTTAAACCATCGTCGGTATTATTTTCACTCAGATTATTACGCAATATTGGACGGGCAGTTCCAGAGATGACTATGCCAGAACGATTATTGTAAATCTTGTTGTCTAGAAGTTTGGGTGATGCTGTATCACTAATGGCGATGCCATAGCCAGTTTTAGAGAACACATTACCTTGAATTTTACCTTGAGAATTTTTGGCGATCGCTACACCATTAGCAGCATTCTCGGTAAACACATTACCTACAATTACTGGATCAGCGTCACCTGTAGCAAGTATTCCCTCTCGCTTACATTTGGTAAAAGTACAATTAGCAATAGTCGGGGCTGTTGATTCTACCCAGACAGCACTACCACGGCTTGCTGGATTTGTGACAGTCACTCCCCGGAGTTCGGCACTAGTTAATAGTAAGAAAGTAATGTTTTGACCAGCAAAAGTGCGACTGAGGTAATTACCACTTCCTTCAATCAAAATGCTACTACCTTTGCTAGCTTCGTTACCTACAACTGTGACTCCAGATGGAACAGTTAAGGGGAAAACTTCACCATTAGCAGCATTATAATTACCATCTGCTAGTTGAATTTTAGTAGCGAGTGTAGCCACTTTCAAAGCTTGCGTAATCGTCTTAAATGGGGCTTCTAGGCTACCAGAATTAGTATCAACACCTGTAACTGGATTTACGTAAAGAGTTTGAGTCATATCTTCAAAATAGGGAGTGGGGAGTAGGGAGTGGGGAGTAGGGGGAAGATTTATATTTCATCACTCGCTGTGTTATTTATAACATGAGCGTTTGATTTGAAAATGGGAATTACGAATTATTTGGTCACTGAGCGAAGTCGAAGTGATCCCCTCATCCCCCTCTTTCAAGGGTAGGTTTTTCATATTCAGTCTGAAAAAACCTATTTTTTCGTTCCGAAATCTTTCTCCGCGTCCCTGTGTCACCGCGTAAGCGCGTCAACCAAAACGCGAAATCTAAAAAACCTACCCATAAGAGCTCATCCCCCTACCCTAGCCCCTAATCTTAATCGGCACAGCCATACTAGAGCGGGTAATTATATCCTGTAAATTTTTACTAGGTTGAGAACCGTCTTGATACAATTCTGGAGTTTCCCATACAGGATCTTTGCGCCAGCCGTTGATACCTACAACTTCACCGCGACTGTTCAATAATGGTGCGCCACTCATTCCCTTGGTGACATCGTTTGTATACCCAATTTGGTATCCTCCCTCTAAAGCTTTATCAAGCAGTAAAGAAATTTGACCTTCTGTAAATACAAATTTACTTTGTCCTTCCTGACTAGCTGAGTTCGGGATAAATCCTCCTACAAAAACTTGCTCTTTGAGTTGCAATATAGATGAATCTCTCAAAGTGGCTACAGGATATGATGCTTTGGGAGTGCGAAATTGTAATATTGCTAAATCATCATTCTGAAACTGCTGAGTTTTACTGACATTAGCTTTGTAAACTTGCCCATCTGGGGTTTGAATTTGATAGGGAGGAGCAGCAGAACGAAGTACATGTGCATTGGTCATCACAGTGTAAACTTGGCCATGACGCTCAATTAATGTTCCTGAACCAATAAATTCTTTTGATTGAATTTTGACGGTGATGGTTTGAGCAATTTTTTGCACCTGTGCTAATGGCAACTGAGCAGATGATTGGGTGTATGTGTCATTACCCAAAATAGACTGCTGTTTTGGCAGCACTAGAATCAGTCCACCAAGACATGCGCCTACACAAATTGTTTGTCCAAGTCTTTGCCTTAGCCCTAGCCAATTCATGTTAACTCCCCAATGGATGGCAACTAAAATCTTTGTTCCACAGTGAGTGAACTAGGAGTATTGTTAGTTGACGGTTGGGTATTATTTTCGCCCTCAGCATCTACAAGTTGCTTCACATCAAGATATAGTTCGCCATCAAAGTAGGACAAAGGATTCTTACCACCTAAATCAATTGCTGTTGGAGAAACGCCACGCCGAAAATCATGAATTTGTTTTAGCGTTACTTGTGCATTTGTACCGCGTTTGAGGGTGACAAGAATATTTTCTGATGAACAAGGAACGCCTTTACGGTTGGAAATACAAATCACAGGGTAGCCGTTAACGTTGTCACGACTGGTAAAAAATAAACTACCGTTATCGTAATAGCGCTCTAAACGTGCTGAAACGGCACGACAGCGGGCTTTGGGGTCGAAACCAGAACGCTCAAAACCTTTAAACACCCAACGCATAAACGTTTCCGGGCCGCGTGAGGTGCGTACTTTAGTGACTGGTACACCTTTTTCTTGGGTGCAAAAGAATTTGTTGCCCTCAGCGTAACTAGGCTGATTATCGGTGATTGCGATCGCTAAAGCCAATGCAGAAATCGCAGAAGCTGTTGCTAACCCTGGTAATACTTGAGCAAATAACTTCAGGCGCATATATTTAGCTCTAAAAACTAAAAATAACTAAATTTGAACTAAATTCACATGAAAATATCTTATAGCAGTTCTTAGTTGGGTACAATCATTGTTCAAATATTGAAACCACTTTGGTTGGAGAATTTAAATAATTCGTAATTCCAACGTAAAAGTTGCTGATTATAGAACCGGGGGACTTAAACCCACGCAACTGGTTAAAATTGCCTGCCACTCAGATTTTTCTAGGGGTTGCACCTCTATCTGTATCCCAAAACAATTACCAGCAGCGGGAATTAAAGCTGTAATAATTTCTTCTACACTCAGGTTTACCCCAAAATCAGGTTTGAGTTGTGAATAGCTTAGTTTCTCCTGTTCCCCATTCCCCATTCCGAATACTTGCTCAAATAAATCGGAATCTGAATTTAATTGAATTGAACCATGTTGCAGAATAGTTTGATTTCGCCGCAGCTGGGCGCTACCGATGAGTTTAATGCCATTTGGCATTACTAAATCTGTACCTGTTGCAGTACCAAAACAATTGGGATTGTGGATGTATCCCCGCCCAGCTGTGCCGTAGTGCAATTCTACACCGAGCGATCGCCATCCTTGAATTAAAAACTCGCAGATTTTTTCGTAAACCTCAAGCCGAGTACCCGTGAGTCCAGAGGTAATGACGGCATAAGTTAAATCACCTTGGTGTAGTACTGCCCGTCCACCTGTGGGACGCCGCACTAGATCAAGTTTTTGGCCTTGCCATGTTAAATTTTGCCAATGTTCAGGATATTGGCGTTGATGATAACCGAGAGAAAGGGCGGGTGGCGACCATGTATAAAAGCGCAGAGTTGGGGGATGCTGACCCGCGTGGTGCTGTTCTAGCAACCAGCGGTCAATGGCCATCTGCACATTGCCAGCGGCTTCTAGTAAAGGAATCAGTCGCCAAACCTGCTTACTAGGTAATTTCAAATTTCAAATCGCTTAAATAATTCGTAATTCGTAATACTTCGACTTCGCTCAGTACAAGTTCGTAATGACGCGACGCTCCTGTGTCGCTCTAAGCGAAGCTATGCCGTAGGCTTTACGCTGACGCTATCGAGGACTCGCTACCGCTGCGAAGCGCGTAATTAAGTTTTGTAATGGGGATTTCACCCCAACACAAAACTTGTTGGTTATGGAACCGGGGGACTTAAACCCACGGAACTTGTTAAGCGGTACCAAACTCAGATTGTAAAGCTTCATCGTTGTTGTCGGCGATCGTTGCCACAATGGTAATTATCCGAGAGACTTCACCAGGAGACAACTCTGCTAAAGTACGTGTTGAAATCACAACTACTCGGTTTTCGATGATCCCGAAACGGGCTTCAAAGGTGCTAGAGCAGTTTAACTCTAGCAAATGTCGCATTAACTTGGGTTCATCTTTGGCGGGTAAATGTAATACCGCAGACCAAACCGTTATAGTATCCTCATCAGTTACACCTGTGAGTTGCACAAAGACTTCCACACTACCATACTTAAATTTCCAGAGATAACCACCCTCTGAAGTATGGCTGACCATTGCACTATCATCTTGCTCTAGAGAGTCGATGACATTTTCGATAACTTCCAAATGGTTAATGTTTGTCGTCTCGGTGATTAGTCCATTGACGATTTCATTGCTAGTTAGAGTTTCTTGGTAGCTTGTCATACAGATTTTTGTCTCAATACACTCACTGTTTTGCCTACACATACTTTATATGATGCATCAACCTATGTCTTCTCTCTCGCAAGCTGTGTACAATCGTGATGTGCGGCGCTTAGGAATTAATCTAAATCATTGGTATGTAGTTGCACGTAGTAGCGAAGTTATAGATAAGCCCATTAATATAGTACTTTGGGAACAGGCGATCGCACTTTATCGAGATAGGTCAGGCAAGATTCACGCCCTCGAAGACCGCTGTCCCCACCGCCAAGTTAAACTGAGTCATGGGCAAGTGGTTGGCAACGAATTGGAATGTACGTATCATGGTTGGCGGTTCAACGCCAATGGTGAATGTGTAGCGGTTCCCTACTTAGCAGCGAATCAGAAACTCCCAAATTGCACAATTCACCATTACCCCGTCAGAGAACAAGACGGTTTCATCTGGTTATTCCCTGGAGATGTAGAAAAGCTACACACTAATTCTATAGAACCATTAGGCTTACCAGAATGGGAACATTTAAATTATATCGCTACAGTTTCGGTGATTAATTGTCATGCTCATTATTCTTATTTAATCGAAAACTTGATGGATATGTATCACGGACATTTACATCAAGATTTACAAGCTTGGGCAGAAGCGGCACTACAAGAAATCGATGAAAATGAGCATCGTGTAGATGCACACTATACAGCACAAAGTTATTATAAAATAGACAAAATTTGGTCAATATCGCAATTATTTTTTCCAGCTTTGCGGCAATTACATCCTGAACCGTTGGATGTCAGTTATGTTTATCCGCATTGGGTTTCGACGTTGGGAAAAGATTTTAAGATTTACTGTTTATTGTGTCCGATAAATGAGACGCAAACCAAAGCGTATTTAATTCACTTCACCTCATTAAATGCTTTTTGGCGTTTGCATAAATTACCTGTTTGGTTTCGACGATTCATTAAAAATAGCTTATTTGGTGCAGCACAAAAGTTACTGGATGGCTTAGTGCGTCAAGATGTCAAGATGATTGAAGAGGAACAGCAGGCATATTTGCAAAATTCTCAAAGGCGAAATTATGAATTGAATCGCGCATTAGTCAGTGTGCAAAGATTAATGAGAATTCAGGTTGAATGATGACAGAACACTTCATCTCGAAGGGTGCGGAGTGAAACCCAACATGGGTTTCGGTGTTAGGTTTCGTTCCTCAACCCAACCTACGAATCAAGGCATTTTTTAATTATCTATGTTGAAAAAATTTTTGATCCGCCTGCGGCGGAAGAGAGAAAAGTGAAGAAGTGTAAAGGGCAAAAGGGCAAAAGAGTATAGGGGAAGGGAGTCCTCACGCGGGAACGACAGAGACAACACGAAAACCAAAGGTGAAGTAACGGAGGTCGGCTCCGTTCCAGTAGCGGGTCGCACTGCGACAGTAGACTGGGATGTAGTACCAAGAACCACCGCGCAGCAGACAATATTGATTATCATTATCATTGAACCATGCACTACCATTAGTGGGCGCGCCTTGATAATTACTATGGTAGTGATCTTGACACCATTCCAAAACATTGCCATGCATATCGTATAAACCAAAGGCATTGGGCGGAAAAATACCTACTTCTGTTGTTTGCTGACGATATTGACCTTTTGATGCTGAGGCGTAAGTATAAGTGCCTTTGTAGTTTACTAAATCACTGGTAATAGTTTCGCCAAAATAAAAAGGTGTGGTGGTTCCAGCACGACAAGCATATTCCCATTCAGCTTCGCTGGGTAGTCGATAGGTGCGTCCCATCCTCTGGCTCAACTTTTTACAAAATTCTACAGCATCATTCCAACTCACCTTTTCTACAGGTCTTTTTTCTCCTTTGAAATTGGAGGGATTATTACCCATGATTGCTTGATACTGTGCCTGCGTGACTTCATATTTACCCATGAAGAATTCAGAAACTGTTACTTGATGTTGCGGCCCTTCATTTGAAATTCGTCCCTTCTCCCCTGCTGGTGAACCCATCGTAAAAGTTCCACTTGGTATCTGCACCATATTTAAGGTGACGCCACCTCCCAAGTCTTCAACGAAGTATTTCGCCTGACAGTTACGGCGGTTGGTGATGTTTCCCCGTGCATCAACTGTGACAACTTCAAATTGAGAGATTTGTAAGGTTAGTCTTTGTGTGAGTGATGGTGTTGGCTGTGGCGGTTGTGGTTTTGGTGGCTGTGATGATGCTGGCGCTGGTGTTGGTTGTGGCGGTAACAACGGTGATATCAATACTTGCAACGCATCTGTTGCTGTGCGATAGCGCTGGTTGAAGTGATAACTCACCATCTTAGTTAATATCTCTGCTGTATTCTCACTGACGTTTGCCCAATTACGCCAAATCACTTCGCCACTGATTGGGTCTTTGGGTAGTTCATGAGGCTGTAAACCAGTTAGGGCATGTATTCCCAGCATTCCTACTGCATAGACATCGCTGGCTAGTTTGGGGTCGCTGTTTGCCTGTTCGCTGGGCATAAAACCAGGTGTCCCAATGGCAACTGTAAAGCTACTTTGTCCTTGGGCATTCATCACTAAGGTACTTATTTCTTTGACTGCACCAAAGTCAATTAGTACTATTTTGCTGTCTTGCCGACGCCGCATTAAATTTTGGGGTTTGATATCTCGGTGAATGATATTCTGCTGATGGACAACGGCTAAGACTTCTAGTATGTCTTGTAGTAGCTTGATTACTTCACTCTCACTCAACTTTTGACGAGGAATAATTTCTCGACTCAAGTCTTCTCCATCAACAAATTCCTGCACTAAATAAAATTCACCCTTTTCTTCAAAGTGAGCGAATAGTCGCGGAATTTGGTCGTGGTTGTTGCCTAATCTGTATAATGTCTGTGCTTCACTGTCAAATAGTCGTCTGGCTATTTGCAATGTTGAGGAATCTTTTGGTTTGAGGTGTTTGACTACGCACACCGGATGGTTCGGTAAATCCATATCCTCTGCTAGGTATGTGTCGCCAAAACCGCCACTTCCCAATAGTCTGATTATTTTGTAGCGATTGCGAAGAATTGCGCCGATGAGCATTAGGTTTACCCAACAGGAGGATGGTGTTATTTTGCCAAATTTAATACCTATTAACCCTTTTATGTCACTCTCGGAAAGTAATAATCAAAGCAAGATTCTGAAACTTTCATCCAATCTAGCTTTGAGCCTTTATTTTCTAACAGTAACTAAAATTTATAACCAAAAGCTTAAAACTAAAGCTCCAAAAGGCTTTCAGCGATAGGCTTCTCCCAAACTGACAAAACAGGGTTAAGCAAGGGGAGGAATCAGTTATAACCAATTTTGGCGTTCTTCTTTGCGCCTTTGCGGCTTTGCGTGTTAGCGTTCGCGTTGGCGAAGCCTCTCGTAGAGAAGCGTCTCGTAGAGAAGCGGGGCGTAGCCCGGCAAAAAAAGATTTATGCAAGAAGTCTATTAGACTTCTTGCATACAGCACTTTGCAAGTAAATGAAGTACACATCTTAATATGATAAATTTTGTGG